>JBALWS010000121.1:0-13068 GCA_036960405.1 Halopseudomonas sp.
GCCAGTACCTGCGCACGCCCCGCTTCGGTAGTAATGTCGGCCGCGACGGCAAGCACTTCGACGCCTGTTTCCACGCGTATCGCCTCGGCGGTTTGTTGGAGGGCGTCGGCATTGCGAGCGTTAATAACCAAGTTGGCGCCTTCTTCGGCCAGGGCAAATGCGCAGGCACGCCCCAGCCCCTGTGATGCTGCGCAAACGATAGCCCTGCGCGCCTGAATCTTCAGATTCATACTGTTTCTCTTCGAATGATGGATTGAATGGCTGTGGCGCCAATATGGCAGGTGGGCCGAGGCGACCACCAGCCCGATCGGAATATCAGCGGCCCAGCCCTGACTCGGCTTATTGCCCTTATTCTGTTACTCCTTAACTATTATTTCCCGAGAACTACGAGGTTTTCAGCCGTTGTTGTTTATACCTTGGTGAAAGGTGCTGGCTAAGCATAGCTAGTTCGTGAAGATTGATTGATTTATGACGTTATCGGGTAATTCAATACCAAATTTTTCCAGCAGTGAGCGACTGAAATAGTAGCTTCCCGTTTCGTGGGTCTCTGGATGGATCTCCCATGGATCAGTTCCGGAGAGTATTTTCAATACAATCCTAGCGGCTTGCTTACCATGCTCTTCACCGAGAATGACGTATCCTCCGATGGTGCTCTGAGGTCCAACGGAGTTTCCCCATAATGTAAACGGAGGGACCGGAGAATTTTCCGACACCCATTTCAGCACCTTTTCTCCGTTGATATTTTGGCCGCTATGGTCAGAAAGCGTATCGAATGTGGCAACAACAATGGCGTCATATCCTTTATCTGCTGCGGTCAAAACCAGCTGCTGCCAACGCTCCCAACTTGCCACCAACACAGTCTCGATTCGGGTATGAGCCACAACGAAGGAAAGCTTATTACCTAGAGCTTCTTCAACGATAGATTTTGAAGTCGTTCCATTATCAAACAACAAAAGAATTTTATCGGCAGGTGGCGTGAATAGCCCCGCGGTTTTAGCGAGCGACCTTTTTAAAAGCGGCCGTTCAAGCAATCCAGTAATATTTTTTCGGCTTAACTGATAGTCAGTGAAATACTGCCGAGGGTTCTGGTTGATCCCTAAATATACAACGGGGGTATCCAGGCCTACTAACCGAGGGCCGATCATTTTTAAGGCGCTGTCATCACCGAGCACAACCAGGTCGGGTTCGATTCTTAAGTACATCTGCCATGCTTCTGATGCCCTTTGCGCGTATTCTTCGGCTGGAATACGTTTTGTATCCATCTCATATTCAAAGAGTTTAAATTGATGATCCAAGACCTGAAACAGGCTGGCTTTGCAGTCTCTTTGCCACTCAGAATCATCGCTATAGCTGGAAATGATCAGTATTTTCTTACTAGCGAAAGCCTGGGTAGGGATCATTAAAACTAGGGTCAACAAGCCCAGGGCAGTCAATACCTGACTATTAGGCTTATACTTTCTTCGATAGAGGTTAATGCCCTTAAAGATCTTCATTAAAAAAATCATAACGCAACCTATACGCTACCGAACAGTGGAGGCCTAGCCGATATCTGGGGTCAGGGTTCTTGTAGCCTTTACTATCTTCAAGGCGGCGCAGGCCGCCCCAAAACCGTTGTCGATATTGACTGTCACTATCCCCGCAGCACAGCTGGCAAGGCATGCATTGAGGGCCGCTTTCCCCTGCTCCGAGACGCCATAGCCCGTTGACGTCGGCACGGCGATAACAAGGCCCGGTACCAACCCCGCCACAAGGGTCGGCAACGCCGCCTCCATGCCTGCGACGGCCACCAGCACCTTGCACTCGCGCAAGGCCGGCAAGCAACGCTCAAGCCGCCACAACCCCGCCACACCGACATCATAATAGGCTCTTGAGCCAACCCCGTGAAAGGCGAGGGTTAATTCTACTTCTCGACAAACGCCATAGTCGGAGCTGCCTCCTGAGACAATAGCGATGCCCGAATCGTCGTTTGGCTTGGGATATTCTCCGAGAATACCAACCTGTGCAGCGGCATCAAAAAAAAGCGACTGCTGCCAAGACGGGGTTAGACGCTTGAACTTTTCCTCACTAAGGCGCGTAAGCAGCAACCGGTGGTTAATGCTCTCAGCATGCTCGAGAATCTCAGTAATTTGGTCTACGTGTTTGTTTAGGCAAAATACGGCTTCAGCAACACCGGTTCGCTGTTCGCGCTCGACGTCCAGTTGGAATCTAGGCTGGTCATTATGCAACATGGATAAAACCGCTCCCACGACAATAGGGGGTGATTCGGACAGCCGTGCCGCTTAGCTCAGGAAAGGAGGCGTACAAGTAATCCAACAGCCCTTGTGTTTTGATGCTGCCGATATCCTGCAGTTGCTGTTCGTTCATTTCGATCTCTACGCTTTTAGGACGAACCCTGCAACGGACATCTTCCGCTGAAGGTAGATAAGACCTGATGCAATTTTCAACGCGATCGACTAGCTCCAGATCATCACGTTTGATTGAGATGCCCGTCTCGATACGGCTCGCTAAGCAGGGAGATGCCGGCAAGTCTGCTAAGTCGTCCAGCCCAAAAGATCGGGCGACGGCCCTAACTCCCTCCTTATTGATCCCAGCTTCAACATAGGGGTGACTCACTTTATGTTCCTTGGCGGCTTCCAGTCCTGGACGGTAATCAGAAAGATCATCTATGTTGGTACCCGAGCATATAGACGCAGACGTTCGTGAAGAGATAGTGCTGTAGAGGCAAGATTTACAGTAGTAACAGCGGTTGACCGGATTTCGTATGTATTCGCGATCAGTCAACTCGGCGGCATCGATCCACTCCATGGCCCAGCCCTCCTGATGGGCATAACGACGCACCCGCTCAGCGGCATCTCGAGGCACCGCAGCGGAACCCGCGTGATACATGCTGACACTTTCGGGCAGCAGTCGATGGGCGAGATAGGCCAAGGTCATACTGTCCACCCCGCCACTCACTGCGACAGCGAATGTTCCCTGCGCTTCCAGCACCTGATGGAGCCGCTGAATCATCAGTTTAGGCGTCACGGTTTTCCTCCAGTGCTTTACCTTCGATGTGTCGTCTGAGCCTTTCCCGAGCATCTTGCGATTCGGTCACCCGAGCAATATCATCCATCTCCGCCTTAACGGTCGTAACCCCGCCCCGCTGGGCATATTTGACCCGGTTTCCAGAAATGCTATCCACTGATCTCTTGAGTAGACGTCGCTGGATTGGAAACCAGCGCACGCCAATGGTCGATGTCTGATCAAAAAGCATCTGGATAGCGGTATCTTTTGCTGCCGGCAACACTAACAGCTGCAAAGAGAATGACAGCCTCCCCTTCTTGCCGTAACTGGTGGACAGTTGCGCATCTTTAATCCCTGAACCGCTACGCAGGATCTCGAGCGCTACCGCCAGATCTTCCGGTGTCTGGTCGTCTATCTCGCATTCGACGACAACCAAACGCTCATCACCCAATGACTCCTTTTGCAGTTCAATGACTTGCACACAAAGCACATTGGATATACCTGGAAAGACCTTGTGGCCATGCCCATACCCCGATTCAGCCATACGACCTTCGGGGAGCTTAACGCTTGGCTTAAGGTATTTTAGAATTGCCGCGCCTGTAGGTGTAATGCGTTCTCCCTCCAAGCCGTCGTCAAACACGTCAAAACCGCGTAATAGGCGCCGCGTGGCTGGCGCGGGGATGGGCAAACGCCCGTGCGCTGTCAGCACTTGTCCCTTGCCGATCGGTAACTTGGAGACGCTCCAATCGGCGACATCCGTCCAGTGGATCAAAAAAGCGGCCGCGACGATGTCGATGATTGAGTCCCAGTTACCCACCTCGTGAAACTGCACGGTTTCTAGTTTAACGCCATGTACTTCTGCTTCGGCTTCAGCAAGCAGCAAAAATATCCCCAGCGCATGCTCTTTAACCTGCGGTTCAAGTGGGGCATCTTCTAGAAAGTGCCGAATATCCTGCCAATGTCTGTGTTGGTGTTGGTGTTGGTGTTGGTGTTTGCAGGAAAGACCAGGCTGCTCTTCGATCAACACCTTAAATTGATGGCCCTGTAGGACACCATCATTAAAGGGAGTAATTTCAACATCAGGCTGGGGTGAAATTTTTAGTAGATTCAGACGATTAACAAGCTCATCTCTGTAGTCGGGGAAAGCATCCAACATGGCGGCACAAAACATATCACCCGCCATTCCGCCGACGACATCAAGATGTATATGTTTCATTAGCTTGATCCCACTGACGTCCATCCTAGAAAACAGCCATCCTCTGAAAACCTAAAAGCTTCCGGTTTTCCATGGGTTTCCAACCGCTTGCTGCCATCAACATAGGGTAAAAGCGCCTCCGAGACCATCACATCCACGAGTTCCAAAGTGTTTTTGATCCAGACGATGTTTGCCGTTTCTGGATTCGTGCGCGGGGCCGTTTTTAGTGCCACAGCAAAGGCTTCCTGGTCGTTGTTCACCATCAGGGGAATCTTTGCCGGATCCAAAATCGTGGCGGTCATGGCATTGGTATAGATAGCGCTGAGATCCAGACCATTAACCAATTTACGTGTGGTCACGTCGGTCATGCCGATCCCGACACCGTTACCATGTGATTCAGGCGTCACCGTGAGGGCGACAATTTTTTTAATGTCCGGTGCGTCGAATCCGGGTAATCGTGAGCCGGGTCTGCCGGTGACGTTCGGGTCCATGCCCTCGCCACTGATATTTTTGCCGATTTCCTGAATGATTAGCAGATCAATCTCGGGGAACAAAAGTGTTGGAATATGCTCTTTGGCCAACGCCAACAACGCTTTTTCACGATCGAGAATGTCGCACGTGGGGATCACCTCAACATCCATCAGATCATCAAACGCATTTTCCACGATGCCGATAGCGAAAATGATCCTAGCGTTTTGCAGCAGTATAGCGCCCGCCTCCGGAATCACTTCGTGGAAATAATCGAAGCCGTGTTGATGCAGGGTCGAGGCACCTTTGTGCTTACCAAGGCCGATGCAGAGCATCTTGAGCAGGCCACTTTCGTAGTCGCCTTTAAAATCTGCATGGGGTTTAATTTTATTGCACAACACGATCCCGTCGGCTTCCATGGCAATCCTGTCGAGATACAAGGGCGTGCCATCGGCCATCTGGCCAACGTTCACCACGTCCATCGACGCTTCTATAGGAATGCCTAAGGCTGACTCGGTGACGCCGTAGGTCGCTAAAACCTTTAACTGACCTGCCGCCGTGCCGCCGCCATGACTTCCCATGGCTGGAACGATAAATGGCCGGGCACCTTTTGAGTGAAGAAAACCGATGGTTTCTTTAAGAATCGAAAACAGGCCTTCAATACCGCGGCTGCCAACGGTAATGGCTATTCGCTTACCATTGAGCTCGAGCCCATCGAGCGCTTGCCACTGCCCCCTCAGTCGTGCAACGACATCGCTGAGTTGCGGACGGGGAAAAGACTGCTTAACGGGAAACATAAGGGGCAGATTGACTTCCAGCCCTCCTTCAACGTTCAGCTTGATAGGTTCAATTAACATGCCTGTACCCACAATGACTTCTGTAGAAAATGGCGATGCCTAAGGCATCGCCATTGATAGGTCGATTGATTACGAAGCGTTGTCGATCGCCTTCATCCAATCGTCATACACGCCGCTAGGAATGCTCTTGCGGTATTTCTGACGAACACTCTCGGTAAGCGATTTAAACTTGCCGATTTCCGAAGGGCTCAACTTGGTGACCTTAACGCCAGCCTTCTCGATTTCCGCCAACTGCTTAGAATCTTCAGCATTAACCAGCTCCTGCTGGTAAGCCTGCGCCTGGCTCATCGCCTCCAGGAACAACTCTTGATCCTCAGAGGACAGGGTGTGCCAGAAATCCTGTGACACCACGGGAATATAGAACGTAAATACGTGGCCGGTCAGGCTCATGAACTTTTGTACTTCGTAGAAGCGCTGGGAATGGATAAGAGCGATGGGGTTTTCTTGCCCATCAATGACGCCTTGCTGCAAAGCCGAATAGACTTCACCAAAATTCATTGGCGTAGCACTGGCACCTAATGCATTGAAGGTATCCATATGAGCCGGTACCTTCATAGTGCGCAATTTAACACCATTCAGATCATCAGGCGTTCTGATTTCGCGCCTATTGTTGGTGACATTACGTACACCATTTTCAAGCCATCCCAGGCCCACCAGATTTATTTTACCCAGCCGCTTCAGCATCGCGTCGCCGGCCGGACCGGAGACCGTTTTCAGAGCAACGTCCTTACTAGGATAGATAAAGGGCAGCTCAATCGTATCAAAGGAATTGTCCCAGTTAGAATAAAATGATGCCGGAGACACGGCCATCTGCAATACGCCAGACTGAACACTTTCGATCATTTCACGATCAGGCCCCATCTGAGAAGAAGGAAAAATCTGCACATCAAACCGCCCCCCCGACTTCTCTTGAACAACCTCCTTGAACCGCAACATTGCCCGATGCATATGATAGGCCTCATTGGCACCATGCCCAACCCGTACAACCGTGGCCGCACTGGCAGCAACCGAAGAAACAGCGAGCACTCCGACCACCGTCATCACACCAATTTTTTTTAGCAAACTCATACATATACCCCTGTTATTTTTATTGCCACCTCGCACACTCACTTTAGGTGAGAATACACTGTGACCGAAATCGCAAGCTCACCCGCTCTCAAAAGAGCAATTTGAGCTTCTTCCTCCCTTCGTAAGTGCTGTCGCCTACTGGCAGTATAGTCAGCTCAAAACGGAGTACGGTGATACTGACATATCAGACACCAGATATCAATGCGGTTTTTTTATTAATGCTATCCGGACATAATCAAGCCAGAAAATAGAGTTGTTTTTCCTTCTATATCAATACTATATAACCATGCTCAATATAAGCCATGGTTTCACAGGCAAGAACATAGTGGACATGTTTTTACGATACACTTGATATCTAACATATCAGTGGTAGACTAGCGACATTCATAATAAGAACGACCAACTAGGAGAGGAACCTCTATGAAAGTGCTCCGATGGCTAGACGAACACTTGGAGGCCACATTGGCCGCAGCACTCCTTGCGTCCATCGTTATCTTTATCATCGCCCAGATTTTTATGAGGTACATAGCCGAAAATCCGCTGTCGTGGACGGAGGAGATAATTCTTTGGGCGTTCGTGTGGTTTATCTGGATCGGTATCAGCTATGCCTTTAAGGAAAGAAGGCATGTGAAGGTAACGGTCTTTGTCGATTTCCTTCCTGATAAATTAAAAATGGCTCTCGAAGTAATAATAGATCTACTGATTATTACGTTTTTTGTCATTCTTATATGGCAGTCTTTTAAACTCATTACACTGCCTTACGTCTTGAGTCAGACATCCGTCGTTTTAAACCTACCCATCGCTTTACTATATGCCTCAGCACCCGCCGGTGCCGTGCTTTCCGTGTATAGAATCACACAGAATTTATGCAGAAACTTGTTACTTATAAAATCGAACATCTGATCCTGAAAATTCAAATAAATATAATAACCGCGGGTGATAACCATGGCGACGACCGTACTTTTTTCCTCTCTTGCCGCACTACTAATACTCGGTGCACCCATCGCATTATGCCTGGGCATTTCCAGCATTGCTGTTCTCTTGTTTGTCGATGGTAGCCCACCATTGAATTTGATGGCTCGATCTGTGGTGACAGGTGCTGACTCCTTTCCACTTATTGCTGTCCCCCTATTCGTATTGGCGGGAGACCTGATGCAACAAGGAGGCTTATCAAAGCGCCTTATAGACTTTGCCGCATCCTTAGTGGGACACATTAAGGCATCGCTTTGCTATATCAACGTATTGGCCTCGGTTTTTTTCTCAGCGATATCAGGATCAGCACCGGCAACGGTAGCAGCCATTGGTTCAAATTTAATACCGGCAATGAAAAAGCAAGGATATAAAACAGAATATAGTGCTGCACTAACCGCTGCTTCTGGAATAATTGGGGTAATGATTCCTCCCAGCATCCCATTTATTATCTACGGCGTAACTGCTGAGGCATCCATCGGAAAACTATTTCTAGCAGGCATTGTACCCGGGATTTTATTCGGTATATTTTTCATGCTATTAAGCCGTTTCCTCTCCAGAAATACATCTACGCAAGGAGAAGAAAATAAATCATTTTCAATTAAGAAAGTGAAAACTGAACTAAGGAGCTCAATTTGGGCGTTGATCGTTCCTGTTATTATTCTAGGCGGAATTTATGGTGGTATATTCACGCCGACTGAAGCAGGTGCAGTAGCGGTACTATATGCAACAATAGTTGGCGTTTTCGTTTATAAAGACATCACCCTAAAAGACCTCCCTAAAATATTTGCCAAGAGTTCATTAACATCTGGCTCCATACTGGTTTTGATTATTTTTGCGACCACCTTTGGCCGAATCATCACGTTGGAGCGGATACCCACCGAGTTGGCAGGCTGGCTGATTACATTTTCAGAAAATCCTATAGTGGTTCTATTGTTGATAAACATCATGCTCCTTATTGTTGGCATGTTTATGGAAACGATATCATCCATAATTATTTTGACACCGATTTTACTTCCCGTAGTAAAGAGTTTCGGGATAGATCCCATCATGTTCGGCGTCATCGTAACCGTTAACCTAGCCATTGGTTTTTGCACCCCACCGCTGGGGGTAAACATTTTCGTAGCCAGTCAGATATCGGGCGTTGGTATTGAGAAAATTTCTAGGGAGTTACTGCCGTTTTTGGCGGGTATGCTTGTCCTGTTACTGCTGATTACCTTTATCCCTTCCCTGTCGCTATGGCTACCCAGCCTGATTTAAGACAGACATACGGATCTCATAAAACCCCTGACTACCTGGCTTGCTTGGAACATCGAGCAAGCTGGGGAACTGGCCCAACTATGAGTAAAAAAATCACCACACTAATTGCCGGTTTAATTTGTAGGAATGTCTAACCACAGCTCCAGAACACCAGGCCGAGGCTTCTTACTACGGTATGACACCAGCGACTTCAGCGTGATAGTCGTTGCTGCACGATCGGGGTAGCCCAAGCTACGAATAGCGCGATTAGCATCCTCGACCAACCTCTTTGCTGCCGCCTCATCGTCGTCGTGAAAATAGCGAACCTCGTGTTTTCCGGCGGCCCCGCTTTCCCGATCCTCACCAGGCACCACATACCCCTCGCCTTTTAGAGCAGACGCCAGGGTTTGCGCTTGCTCGCGACGCCCCCCTGCGAACTGGAAAAACACCGTCGTCTTATTACGCGCCTGGTCTAAACGTTTCTCGGCTGCTTCAGAATCAGAAATTACCGACTGGATAGCCGCCCCCCGCTGTTGATACGACTGGCCAGCCTCTACATCAGAATTTAAACCACCGGCCGTGGCGATAGTGTTGAGCTGATCGACCTGTTCGGCTAACGCTCTAAGCTGGTTTGACAGGGACTCTACATTCGAGACCAATGGCTTTACCTCTTGGGAATAGGCAGCGATTAAATCTTGCGAGGTGACATTTAATGTTTTCACCCGCTCTATCGTCTCATCCAGATTTTCCGCCTGAGGCTGAAACTCATCGAGCTGTTTTTCCAGCCGCTGAATGACCTGATTGGCACGCTTAGCCATAATTCGCGTTTCGGTGACCCGTTCCACGATTTCGGTACGTTTTGCTCCAATCTCCTTGTCGATGACATCGGTGACTTCTGTCTTAATCTCGGACTTAATATCTTCGACGATATCCCAGCTGACAAAACCCACAGCGCCAATCACCGCCACCCCCACCGTCGCGTACAGCCGAAACAATGCGGGCCGGACTCGCGCCGTTATCCGATCAGCAAGCTGCCTCTCCAAAAGCTCAAGCCGGTCCTCGTCTAGATCTGGCATTGTTAACTCCCGAGTTCAACAGTGTGAATTTATAACCACAATATCGACTTGGCATATCAACGATATGCTACAGCCGAATATTCCTTATTGAAGGTGGCAGCCGCCAATCGGCACCGTCTATCGATGGCAACATCTGGCCAGCATCTTCGCCCACTTCCTGTTCAATCAGCAGGTTGAGTTTGTCATTCATCATCTGGATAACGGCTGCATACTGATTACGATCTAGTGCCAGATTTTTCATCTCCACCGGGTCATTACTCAGGTCGTATAACTCAACATCATTATGGGCAAAGAGCTGCTCGAAAGTTTTTGGAACATGGTGCTCCAAAGGAGAGAAATAACGGGTCAGTTTATATTGACCGTCAAAAACACTACGAATGGCGCCACGCTTTTTCAAGTTCGGCCTAAAACCTTGCTTAGCAATATTGGCTGGCGTTCCCCCCTCGGCAAAGAATTTACCGATACTGGAGAAAAATTCTTGATCAATATAAGCGAACATATTGTAGTTATAGAGAGCCCCCTCTCTGAGGGCATCAGTCGTGGCGTTTTCAGGCTTATCAAGCAGCGTCGTCATATCTTTGCCAGGCAGTCCTTTTAACGCAGCATCCCCGCCTGCCATGCTGACCAAAGTGGTGGCTAAATCTACGTGCGAGGTCACCGCCTTACAGCGTTTGCCTCCCTTAAAAGCGGGGTGAGCGATGGTGAGTGGGACATTGTTTTGTTCGCGGTAAGCCGTAGCGCCTTTACCCGATAAGCCATGCGCTCCTGCTAGTTCGCCATGGTCTGCTGTAAAAATAACGATCGTGTTATCGGCCATACCTAGATCGTCTAGTTCATCCAATATCCCTGCTATTTTGCTATCAACATCTTGGATGCAATTGAAGTAATAATTGTTCAATCGCTGCCAGCGTGAATCATCATCGGGCACGACTCCAACCATCACCCCACGCGAATTTCTGTAATCCAGGTGTGCAGCAGGCCGACCTTTTTCTTGAATAGGCTGGTGACGAGACCGGGGTAAGTTTAGCTTCCATTGAGTCTGGTAGAGCGCATTGTGCGGATCCCTATTTACCTGCAGCATCGCGTTCCCTGACTGTTGCGCCTGCCCCGGAAGGTCGGTGTTGTAGTACATGACATCGTGCGGGTTAACGAGATTGACCGCCATGAACCAGGGTTTATTGTCTTGTCGTAACTCCTCGCCTTTGCCCCTTAACCAGCTACGGCTCATCGAAGCGATAACATCGTCATGGAGATAGCCGCCTTCGGTATGGGCGATGATGTCACCGATCCCAAAATAATCTGAAAACCCATACGCCTCCATCTCCTCGTTGAGGATCTTCTTGGGTGTGTGCAACTTATTGGCCGTCTCAAACTCTTCGGTAAGGTGCCACTTACCCTTGTAGGCGGTGTAATAACCCTGCTTGCGCAGCAGGTCTCCGACGGTATCGATCTCGGTCGACATACTGCCCGACCAGGGGAAGTTTGTGTTATCGAACATGCCATTGTTTTGAATATGCAGACCGGTATACATCACCGCGCGCGAAGGCGTGCAGACGCACGATGCCACCTGATGGTTCTCAAACACAACGCCCTGTTTTGCTAACCGTTCTTGGCTCGGCAATCGGTAGCCTAATGGCAGCTCTTCGGGAGGCATGTGACGCTGCTGGTCGGTAACGATCATTAAGATATTATACGGGCCGGTACTGGCGCCGCCTTGGAGCTTTCTCCTCTCAGCCTGGGCAGAAACAGGGCTAGTCAAACTCGCCGCAACGCCGGTTCCCAAAGCGGCCAAACTGGCCTTTTTAATAAAATCACGCCGTGAAAAATGATCGTCTTTATGCATGATTTAGCATCCAGCTTTGTACATATGAAGGAGGGCATGATGGCGATCTACAAAACACTGACTGACGTGTGCGGGCCATCCTGCCTTCCAACAAGACTAGACCAATCTAAAGTTCGGCTGGTCTTGGTGTATCAAAGTTGATTTAACAACGACCAAAATATCAGGACAGACTAGCGAGTCGACGAACCGCTCCCCAAGGGTTTGTGCGGATGGATAACAATGGCACCAAGCCGCTATTGCTTCCCCTAGCCTTATTTTACTAACCCGAGCAGCCAATGCTGAAACGCCACCGCACGGCTATTGTGCTGCGCACCGGGTGCCAGTTGCAGGAAGTAACTAGCGGGCGAACGCACCCGCTGGTCGTAGGCGACCACCAAGCGCCCGCTGGCTAACCGGTCGGCCACCAACTCTTGACGGCCCAGAGCAATCCCCTGCCCGGCTTCGGCAGCCTGCAAGGCAAGGTCGGCACGATTAAAATACAGTTGGCCCTGATCGCCTGCTAGCTGTACTCCAGCTTCAGCCAACCAGTGTTGCCATTCCTGATCCTGATCTGCCCCCGGCCAAGGGGCGCTGTCGTGGAGCAGCGGATACGCCAGCAGTTGCTTGGCATCGACCAGCGCTGAGTCATCACCGAGCAGGTTGGGGCTGCATACCGGAATCAGCCATTCAGCCAGAAACGGCGCAGCATCTTCCTGTTGTGGCAGCCGGTAATCCAGCGCCAGATCGTAGCTGGCATCGGCGAGTTGTTGCAGGTTATCTTGTGCATTGATATGCAGTTCAATATCAGGAAAGGTGCGATAAAATTCGCCCAGCCGCGGCACCAACCACTGCAAACAGAAAGAGGGGATCGCCGCCAACCTGACCCCGCCACGCAACTGCGAGGCCGCCAGAGCATTCAATCCGTCGTCGATGGCGCGGTAGCCCCGGCCAACGGCCAGCGATAACTGTGCGCCCTGTTCGGTTAAACGCAGCTGACGGGTGGTGCGCTGAAACAACCGACAACCCAGTCGAGCTTCGAGCTGCTTGATCTGCTGACTGACCGCGCCGGTGGTAACATTCAACTCCTCGGCGGCGCGGGTGAAGTTCAGATGGGCGGCTGCGCAGTGAAAACTACGCAAACCCGACCAGAGTGCAGCATTAACCATAATTATTAAGCTCAGCTAAACAGTCGTATAGAAATGATCGATTTAATTAGCATAGATTCTATAGCAGGATAATAGAAAATACCGCTGGAGAGCCACCCTGTGCCGAACGCTGCTTCTGACGCCATAATCCCCCCTTCCCTCGCCCGACAGTTAAAAGACGCCCAACCGACCCTGTGGCTTAATCCCGCTCTGGCAGCAGCTCCAG
>JBALWS010000122.1:0-13000 GCA_036960405.1 Halopseudomonas sp.
TGGACGGACTCGATTAACGCCCTTAATCTACCCCAATATCCAATGATGACTATTAAAGGGAGCGGGTCACGGCACGAAGTAATCCGAATAAAAAAAACCGCCCGAAGGCGGCAAAGAAAAAGCCGGCACTCTCAAACGGTGAGATTTTCTATTGCGCCGCAACCACCGACAGTTCAACCAACACATCAGGTCGGGCCATACGCGCTTCGACGCAGGCTCGGGCGGGTTTTTCACCCTCCGCAACCCAAGCATCCCAAACCGCATTCATCGCGGCAAAGTCTTTCATATCGCGGATATAGATAGTCACCGACAGAATTCGATCACGATGGCTACCGGCTTCAGCCAGCAAGCTATCGACCTGATTCAGACAACGCTGGGTTTGCTCGGCGGTATCCCAGGCGGCATCGCTGGCGGTCTGGCCGCACAGGTAAACAGTGCCGTTGTGCTTGACGATTTTGCTCATGCGTTCGGTGGAACCGATTCGTTCGATAGACATTGTGTCCATTTCTCCAAAGTTATTATCCCGGCTCGATGCCGGAAAACGGGGATAGGCGAAGGGGGTTGATAAAATTCTGCTTTGCATAGTCGACTAGAGCACCTTGCGTTCGAAGCGGTCGATGCGGAAGGCATACAGGCAAAATGCACTCCTACCCCGGCCGATCAGTTCGGCCATCACCTGACCGACGATGGGTCCCATCTGAAAACCGTGGGCGGAAAATCCGAAGGCATGCCAGGCATTATCAGCGTTGACGCTGGGCCCGATCACCGGCAGGTTATCGGGCATATATGCTTCCAGCCCCGACCACATGCGATTAACCGAGGCGCTCTTCATTATCGGGAAAAAATCCACCGCGTTCTTGGCTCCTGCGGCCAGCTTGGCGTAATCCAACCGGGTACGGTTATTGTCCCGGTCGGCAAAGCCCTTGGCGCCACCGCCGATCAGCACGGTGCCGTTTTCAAACTGCTTGAACGACAACGGCCGGCTCACGGCCCCCACCACCGGCGTGGCAAAGTGAGGCATCCGGGTGGTAATCATCAGCATCGGGGCGCTGTAGGACAGCGGCACGTTATCGCCGATCATCACCGATATCTTGTCGGCCCAGGCACCGGCGCAATTGACCAGGTGCTCGGCCTCGAAGCGGCCTTGGTCGGTCTCCACCAACCAACGCATCCCGACCCGGCGCAGAGTCCGGGCGCTGCAGCCTTCGATAAAGGTTACGCCATGGCGCTCGGCGGCGCGACGAAAGGCCAGAGTCGACTGGTAGGGGATCGCGTAACCGTCGGCCTCTGACACCACCCCACCAACACAATGGGGGGCAACATGGGGCAGGCGCTGGCGTAGCTCCTGCTGGTCGATAATCTTCTCGTGATGGTGACCCAGAGCGTGCATCTGCTGCTGGCGCGCCCGCAAGGTATCCATATCAGCCTCGTCGGCGGCGATATTGACGAGTGAACGCGACCGGTAGCCGGTATCGGCGTCCAGCTCATCGTCGAGTCCGGCCCAGAGCGCCATCGACGCTTTGCTCAGGGCCACCTCGGACAGGTGCCGTCCCAGCAGCCGCACACCGCCAGCATTGACCCCCGAGGCGTGACGGGACACCCAGTCTTTTTCCAACACCGTCACCCGAGCGCCAGCTTTGGCCAGATGGTAGGCGGTGGCACAGCCTTGAATACCGCCACCAATGATCAGTACATCGGCATTCATCGCAGCGCCTCCTGGATTTTCACGCTGGAACCCTGTTGCGGGGTTGGCTCCTTCAAGTTGAAACGGCTCAGTTCGGTCAAAGTGAGCAGTCGCATGGGTGAGCGCAGGCGGTAATACCCCACGTCTTCTACCCGTTCACCGCGCCATTTAGCCAGCAGTTCGCTGACGGTATGGCCGCACTGGCGTCCCTGGCAAGGCCCCATGCCGCAGCGACTCATCATCTTCAATTCGTTGGGGCCGCGTGCACCTCGCTCAAATTCTTGCTTGAGCTGACCGACGGTACGCTCCTCGCAGCGACACACCACGGTTTCATCGTGTTCGGGAATGCGGTTGGCATCCAGGGGACGATAGAGCCGGTCGATAAAGCCCCGGAACCGGTTCAGACGCTGCAGGATTCTTTGGTGGGAAACCGCCTGTTGATCGCGCATCGACTCGGTGATCAACCCCAGACGGCTGAGCTGGTTCAACGCCACCAAGGTGCCCATATGCTCGGCCCCCTCGGCGCCGACGATGCCGCTGCCATCCCCCGCCACCGAAATGCTGGTCACCGAACTCTGTCCCCAGCCATCAAGGGTCGGTTTCCAACACAGCTGCTGATGACACCAGTGATGATCCAACCCTAGTGAGCGGGTCATGTTGAGGTTGGGGATCACTCCCTGGTGCAAAAACAGGTGGTTACTGGGAAGGAAGTGAGATTGACTGCCCACCTCGAAACCGATCCCGGCGGCCCGGGCATTACCCGCAATTTTTAAATTGATGGCATTACGGTAAACGGGGACCCCGGCCTTGCGGATCTCGTTCAACAGCCCCAGCCCCTTGGCAATCATTGGCAACCCGGCCATCGCTCCGGACAGCCGCCCTAACGCGTCCAAGTAGCCTCTTTTAGGGGTGGTATCCACCAGCGCCGCTACCCGCACTCCCAGGCGCAAATACTGGGCGACGATCAGGTACAGCAAAGGCCCACTACCGACAAAGACAGCGTCGTCGTGGACCAAACCGTCGGATTTCAGCATCACCTGAGCGCTGCCGGCGGACATCACCCCCGGCAAGTGCCAACCAGGAATGGGAAAGGGTCGCTCCATGGCGCCGCCGCTGAGAATGAGTTCACGGGCCGTCAGACTGTGGGTCTGCTGATCGCGGGAGAACAACACCTCACCGTTATCACCCACATGCCAAACGGTGGCACCGTGGATCTTTTCAACCCTGCAGCGCTCGAACGCTTCAACCAGCTCGCGACCGCGCAAATAATCGGCCCCCAGTTGCTCGGGCTCTGCCAGAGGACTGGCGCTGACGTTGCGATAGATCTGGCCGCCGGCCCGAGACTTTTCGTCCAACACCACCACGGAGGCACCGGCATTGGCGGCGGTGAGCGCCGCCGACATACCGGCAGGCCCCGCGCCAACGATGGCGATATCGTAACTATTCATGACCGGATACCTCACTCGCTCGATTGCCATCGACATTACAATCGACATTGCCACCAAAGACTTCGGGGACACTCAGGGCATTACCGGCAGCACTCGGGTTCGGGCTGGCTTGAGAGCTCTCGGTAATGGTCTGCAACTGGATACTCATACCCTCGTGCACCTCGGTCAGGCAGGCCTGCTGGTTGGGTAGCCCGTTGATCTGCACCAGACACTCGAAGCAAACTCCCATAGCGCAGTAGGCCGAACGAGGGGTCTCGGTGATGGGATCCAGCCGAGTGGTGGTCTCGCCGACCAGTGCCATAGCCGTCCAGACCGAGGATCGGGCTGGGACGCTGACGCAGTGGCCGTTAATCTCGATCTGCACCAGATCGACGTTGGAATCACAAAGGGAACGGAACATGGTCGCCTCCTCATTTAATTTGAGCAAAAGATGTAAAACAGACGGGGACCGAGGGTAGCGATCACCACCCTCGGTTAGCACGTTCAACGATCAGTTATTGATCTTGTCCAGGATGCTTTGACCCCATTCAACACCGACATCTTCAAGAATCTGCGGCCAAACTTCGGCACGGACCTTCTTGGCAGCACTCGCCAACTGCGCATCGGACAGCGTGACAATCGTTGCACCGTAATCGGCCAGCTTCTTCTCGTAAGCACCTTGGTCAGATTCGGCCTTACCCCAACGGGTGGCTTCGAAGGCGACTGCTTGCTCCTGCAAGGCGGCACGATCGTCGCTGTCTAGATCGGCCAGCGATTCAGAATTGATGATCATGTACCAGACTTCAAAGTGGGTGTTGACCGGTACATAGGTCTTGGTGACATCACGGAACGAGGCGTAGTAACCCTCGGCACCCGAACCGATAACCCCGTCAACCACACCGGTTTGAACCGCGGTGAAGGCTTCCGAGAAAGGGATCGGCGAGCTGATGTAACCCAACGCATCGCTGGTCAGCTGGAAGCTTTTGATCCCAGGCACCCGCACCTTAATGCCTTTGTCGACGCTCGGATCTCCCGGTGAAACGGCGTCACGATTCAGTGCGACACCGCCAAAGTAGACCGGATAAGCGGCCAACATGGTGATGTCCTGTTTGGCATACAGGCCTTTCATCGCATCATAGATGGCGCCACCGGGGCCGTAGATTTTGCGGGCCTGAGCCCAGTTCTCAGCGACATACGGGAAGGCGCTGATCTGCATTTTGCGCGATGCTGCCGTTGCTGCAGGCTGTACCGCCATATCGACCGCACCGACCGAGATACGCTCCTGTACCGTGGTGTAATCACCCAACGCGCTGGCGGCGAAAATCTTGATCTTGACGTCACCACCGGTGGCGGTATCCACCTTGGAGGCAAACTGTTTCAGCTCGACATCGATAATCGCACCCTGCGGACGAATGTGGCTGACCTTCAGCGTGGTCGCTTCGGCGATGCCTGTCAGGCTCAATGCACCGGCAATTAAGGCTGCACTCAGTGACTTATTCAAGGGAGCCAGTTTTTTGGGTATGAGTTTCATGGTGTATCCTCGTTTTTCATTGTTGTAGTTATTCTGAGGCTCGCTTTCACTCCGGGTACGAGTTCAGCAGAGCCTCGGGCTTGGATTCAGGTAATTACTATTCAGGGTCAGTCGATGTGGTTAGGAGCCGCCGTTAATAACCAAAGAAGCGCGGCAGTCCCAGCGACAGGTCGTCCCAAAAAGAGGTCAGGAATACCACCGGTAGATAACCGGTCACAATCAGGATCATCGCTGGCTTGATCACCTTGGTGACCTTGACCTTGCCGATCCGAGCACCGAGATACAAAATCGATGCGTACGGCGGTGTTACCCCACCCATGGCGGTGTTAACCCCCATGATGGCGGCGAACTGGATCGGACTGATACCGATCGCTTGCATCAGCGGCAGCAGCAGGGGGGCGATCAGGATGATGGCGGTGACGTCGTTGACCACCATGCCAACTAGGAACAGCAGTACGTTGATCATGATCAACAGCAGGGTCTTGTCTTCGGTGATGGCGAAGATCGATTCCACCAACGCCTGCGGGATACTCTCCATCACGAACATCTGCGACAGAATCATCGAGAACAGGATCATCAGCATGATTGCGCCGACCGACGTGGAAGCCTCTTTACAGGCAGCCAGGAAGGTCTTCCAAGTCAGCCCTTTGTAGATCCAAAAGCCCACCGGGATGGCGTAGATCACTGCCACTGCTGCGGCTTCTGTGGGGGTCATGATGCCACCGTAGATGCCGCCCAGAATGATCACCGGCATCAGCAGCGCCGGGGTGGCATTGAAGCCGCGAGTGGTCGCCTCCTTGACAAAGGCCTCCCCTTTGAGACGTTCACCGAGTACCAGCGGGAACTTTCGCGCCATCCACACATTGACTACCGAAAAGTTGAACATGATCAACAGGCCGGGGCCCAATGTCGCCAGGAAACACGCCAGGATCGAGGTATCGGTGACCCAGCCGTAGACGATCATGGTCACGCTCGGCGGAATCAACAGCCCCAGCAACGAAGCGTTAGCGATCAACGCGGTGGCGTATTCACGCGGATAACCCTGCTTCTCCATCTCGGGGATCAGCAACGGACCGATCGCCGCGACGCCGGTGAGACCCGAACCAGAGATCGCGCCAATTAGCGCGCAACTAACGGTGGCAACGACGCCCAAGCCGCCACGCAGATGACCGACAAAAATATTGACGAATCGCAGTAGGCTGGCGGCGATACCGCTGACGCTCATGATGGTGCCGGCCAGCACGAACAGTGGAATGGCCAGCAGCACCGGGTTACCCAGCTGCTGGATGCCCCACATCATGTTGCCCTTCATCACCACGTCGCCGAGGAAATACATCACCATCAGACCACCGCCGAAGCAGTAGGGTAACGGCAGGCCCAGGGTGAGCAGAATGACCAGCAGGGCAACGGCTAACAGTGCAACTTCAATCATGCGAGTGCTCCTCGACAACAAACAGCGTTTGGATATGGCGCCCGAGGTGCACCGCGGTATAAAGCATCATCAGCACCAGCCCGACCAGCAGTGCGACATCGACATAGAAGGTGGGGATATAGAGGGTTGGGCTCTCTTTCCAGACCCGCCAAGAGTACTTGGTGAAGTCCCAGGCCCAGTAGGTCAGCCAGCAACCGACAATGATGCTCAAGATCTCGCCGACAATCGCCAGCACGGTGGCCTGACGTTCGGTGCTTAGAAAGATCTCCAGCACGTTGGCGCGAATATGGGTGTTTTCACGTGAGGCGTTGACCGCGCCCAACATGTACAACCACAGGGTCGGGTAGAGCAGGCTCTCCTCCAACCCCATGATCGGGATCTCCAGCACGTAGCGGGTAATGACCTGGACAAACTGACCGGCGGCCACCAAGCAGATCAACCCGGTCAGTAGCAGACTGACGAATCGGTTCATGGGGGTAGTCCTCAACGCGTATGACTTTTTTGTCGTTATTAGTTGAGCTCATACTCTCGCTCCACGCCCATAAAATCAAAACGATAATATTGATACTGGTATAGATTTTTCTTATGCTTTAGCAATTACCCCTTTCTAGACAGGTCGCTACATGAATCTCAGCATCCGGCAACTACAGGCGTTTCGAGAAGTGATGCGCACCGGCTCGATCTCCGAAGCCGCCCGCGCGCTAAACCGCACCCAACCGGCGGTCAGTTCGATGATTGCCAGCCTGGAAGAAGAGCTGGGGTTAACGCTGTTCGAGCGCCAACGCGGACGGTTGATCAAGAAGCCCGAGGCGCACTATTTTCTGGAAGAGACCGAAGCGGTTCTCGACCGGCTGGCGCAATCCAGCCGTACCATGAAGGAGATCGGCAACCTGCGGGAGGGGCGCCTGCGCATCGCCTGTATGCCGGCATCGTCACAATTTATGATGCCGCGGTTGGTCTCCGATTTTGTCCGCGATAAACCCAAGGTCAAGGTATCGCTGATGATGCGCGCGTCGACCATTATCGAAGAGTGGATCGCCTCGCAGCAATACGATATCGGTCTGGCCGAGACCCCGGCGCCCAACCGCGCACTGGAGATGCAGACCTTTGAAATGTACTGCGTCTGCGCCCTGCGCCGCGACGACCCGTTGAGTAACAAGGCTGTTATCGGCCCGGCAGATCTCGACGGTAAACCGCTAGCCACCTTGCAGGAGGGGCACCCAAACCTGATAGGCACCCACGAGGCCTTCCGATCCACAGGCGCAGAACTCAACCAACGGTTCGAGCTACGTAACTTCCAACCGGCGTTAAAGCTGGTTGAAGAGGGATTGTGCTATTGCATCTGTGATCCGATGACCGCCAGCAGTTATTTTGATTACCAGGGCGATAATTTGGCACTAGTGTTCCGGCCGTTCGCTCCCCAGGTGACGCTGTCGGTGTCGATTCTGCAACCGGCCCATCGCCCCGCATCACGGCTGACATCGGCGTTCTTTCACATCCTCTCGGATGAGATCGTTCGCATCAACAACCAGTTCAAGAGTTAACAATTCGCGTTTAAATGCCAGCCGTGGCAGCCACTACAGTGATGCCCTCTATTAGAGGAGCAGCCTGATTTCTTCAGATGGTTCTCACATTTTCTGAAAGAACTAAATGACGAAAATCAGATACCAAAAAAATATTTATTTCTATTTAATGTCTGCAAAGGGCGCATAAGCGACCATCGTCGACCAGCAGTGCTACCAAGCGTTTCACGCGGCCGCTTTCATCTACTTTGCAGACATAACAAGTTATGCGGTAGGGGTTATTGCCATATACTTCAGAGCGTTGATGACAATGTATGCACCCAGCAAGAAAAGCGATATAAAGAAAACACGCTTGAATACCTTCTCCGATAAATTCTTCCGTATTTTCTGCCCAATAACCATTCCAAAAATCGCTGGAGCCAGAGCTAACGTAGAAACAGTAACAAGCTCCAGAGATAGCAGGCTGTTGCCCTGCAGTGCCATAGCGAGTGCTAATGTAGAGGCTGAAAAAAGCATCCCCATGGCTTGAATCAGAGCATCACGTGTCAAGCCGATCGCTTGTAAGTACAAAACGCCTGGAACCACAAAAGAACCAGTCATTCCTGTGAGTACACCGTTTATGCAGCCCAATACAGGGCCCATCCACTGTTCATTCTTCCTAGACAGTTGGAAGCTGTAACCCGCCAAATTTGTCATTCCATAGACAATAAGCAACCCGCCAAGTAAAGCGGATAAGATCGAGAAATCAACTTGGGTCAGAGCCATTGCTCCGAACCACACAGTAACGGTTGCGGCCAGCAGGAAAGGCCATATTCTTATCAAAACTTCTCGCCCGTTACCTCCCACTGCGGCCTGCCAAATATTGGTTGCAAATGAAGGCACCAATAGTAAAGCCATAGCTGTAGGCATATCGATAGCTACGGTCAACAGCGCAAGACTAACCGTTGGAAGTCCTAGGCCAGTGATACCCTTGACCGATCCTGCTAGAAGGAACGTTGCGGCGATTACAAGAATGGTTGGTACATCAAACATATTATGGTTTTATATCAACAAATACGGTCATTATAATACTTGAGATTTGTAGTTCTCACGCCCTTAATTCGTCTTGAACTTAAATGACCAGTATTCTGAATGTCTCTTTTGTCGCAGTAAGCGGCCAACGAGAGGGAGAAGCGATTAGCGGTGCCACCATGCGTTTCACACGGGCGCTTTCATCTACAAAGCAGAGTAGCCGCTAGAAAGATGATCACCGAGTATTTCAACAGGGTAACGGTGCGGCTGTTACAATCCAAATTATGAAACATCCCATCCTCACCCTGGACTTGCGCAGCTACAGCAATGAAGCGCACGCCCATCAGCATGACTACCATCAACTTGTACTACCTGTGGACGGCCAACTGTCCATGAGTGTGGGCAAGCGAGCAGGAGATGTATCATCACAGCAGGTTGCTGTCATCGCGGCAGGTGAGAGTCATGGCTTTGCCGCCTCTGATAACAACTGTTTTGTGGTGGCTGACGTACCTACTGCCCTAGCTCCAGATCTGGAACGCTTGCCGGCTTTTATCCCGCTTGATGCCACATTGGCGCAGTATGTCACCTTTCTACATCAGCAATTGCTGCAGGGAGGGGGTAGTCGAAGCAGCGAACGACAGATGCTGTTACTCCTAATCCAGTTGTTGCAGGAGCGTTATGGCGATTCATTGCGGCTGGACCGGCGTATCGATGCTGCCCGTAGTTATCTCGATCAACATTTTCCCCACTCGGTTTCACTGGCAAAGCTGGCGGGTATTGCCAATCTGAGCCCGCGCCAACTCAGTGAGCTGTTTAGTCGTCAATTGGGAATGACTCCGCAGCAATACCTGACTGAAAAGCGGATGCAACAAGCCTGGCAGTGGCTGGAAGCCGGTGAACTGAGCGCTCAACAGGTCGCAGACCGGGTCGGTTATCGCAGTCTGTCAGCTTTCAGTGATCGCTTCCGTAAGCACTTTGGTCACTCACCGCGTTACTTCCGCCAGATTGACAAATAAACCCGCTACTTCGGCAAAGACGAGCTCCCGTGCAAACAATACACTTCTTCTTACTTCAGTTGATGTTGATTTAAGGAGGGGCTATGTCTCAACTACAGCGTGCTACGTTCATCGGTTCTATCTCTATTGTTCTGTGGGGCGCTCTGGCTCTGCTTACGCGTCTTACCGATGGACGCATCCCTGCGTTTCAGATGATGGCGATGACCTTTACTGTGGCATTTCTGCTGATGAGTGTACGCTGGTGGTGTCAGGGTCATCTCGGTTTACGCCATTTGCGTCAACCTGTATTGGCTTGGTTGCTAGGTGTAGGAGGCTACTTTGGTTATCACTTCTGCTATTTCGTAGCGATGAGCAAAGCACCTGCGGTTGAGGTGAGTTTGCTGGCCTACCTCTGGCCATTATTGATTGTCTTGTTTGCAGCGTTCCTTCCGGGAGAAAAACTCAAGAAGCAACACCTGCTGGGGGCATTGTTGGCGCTGGCGGGGTGCTGGATTCTGATAGGCCAAGGCAGTAGCGGATTTAGTGCTGAGCATCTACCGGGTTATCTTTTGGCGCTGACCTGTGCGCTAATCTGGTCTAGCTACTCTGTCGCTAGCCGTTTGCTGAGATCAGTACCCACCGATGCTGTGGGATGGTTTTGCGCGATGACTGCGCTATTGGCTTTGATCTGTCATCTGCTCTGGGAAAGCACGGTCTGGCCACAAAACGCGGTGCAGTGGGTCGGTGTGTTGGGACTGGGTTTAGGCCCGGTTGGAATCGCCTTTTTTACCTGGGACTACGGTATCAAGCATGGCAACCTACAGCTCCTAGGTGTGCTTGCCTATGCGGCACCATTGATTTCGGTACTGTTATTGGTCATGGCAGGGGATGCAGAGCCAAGCTGGGCTTTGGCCCTAGCATGTTTGGCCATTATAGCAGGGTCCGCTTTAGCGGGTATTAGCCGCAAGCGCATGCCAGCCGCAAAATGCGCAGCAATTTAACACTTATCTGAAAACGAGATAGCATAACCCGCTTAAATCCAGATTAGGAGCGACCGCCATAAGGCGGCTCCAGCCAAGAGCTGGCCACTTACCTGAGCTGCGAGTCGGTTAACCATTGAATTGAACTGAACTAACTCCAGACCTCTTTTATGCGTTGGACGCCCTGCTGGAGACTCGATTCGGGAAGTCCGCTGAACCCCAACAGCAGCCCCTGCACACCCTCACCGGCATAATGGGTAGATAGCGCCGGCGTATACACGCCCTGGCTTTTCAGCCGCTGCTCCAGTTGCCAGTCCTCTTGTGCCGACGCCCTCGGGTTGATTCGCATTAGCAGATGCATCCCACAGTCGGGCAGATCCACCGATATTTTATCGGCCAGTTCTTGCTGCACTAACCGACAAAGGTAATCCCGCCGCTCCTGATAACAGCGACGCATGCGCCGCAGGTGACTGGCAAAACGTCGATGTCCAAGGAAATCCGCCAACGCTGGTTGAGTGGGCACCGAAGCCATATTTCCTAGGCTTGCCTGTGCGTGGAGGAAGCCATCGACTTGCGATTCTGGCACGATCAGGTAGCCGATCCGCAGGGTTTTGAACATCAGTTTGGAGAAACTGCCCGCCAAGATAACGGGTTGCTGATCCCGGGAGAAAATTTTGGCAGCAAGACTATAGAGCGGCGCCGGGGGAACCTTGCGGTACTGAAATTCTGAATCAAAATCATCCTCCACCAACCAGCAACCGGTACGCCGAGCCAACTCCAACCACTGCAACCGACGCTCGGTCGACATAGTGACTCCCAAGGGGTACTGACGAGCCGGCGTCGACCAGGCCATTGAAACGTCGATAGCTGGAAGCGTCATCCCCTCGGCGTCCACCGAGCAATCGACCCGCCGAACTCCCTGTGTCTTGAGTCCATGCCGTAGAGGCGGGTAGCAGGGGTTCTCCAGGGCGACTCGGTCACCCTCTTCAAGCAGGGCTTTGGCAATCAATGCCAACGCATCCCGACTGCCGGCGGTGATGATCACCTGCTCGGGTAAACACTCCACCCCGCGCACCGCGTTGACGTAACGGGCAACGGCCTGGCGCAAGGGAAAATAGCCGCCTAGGTTGGCATCCCTCAACAGCATGGGATCGGGGCGGCGCCATACACGGCTCAGGCTCCGGGACCACTCGGCAAACGGGAACAGCTCCACATCGGGGCCGGAATCAAAGCCTCCTAAGAGGACGCCATGGGCTTTTCTGGGGGGCGGTGCTGGGCTCCGGTTAAGCTCCCCATCGACTGGCGTAACCGCACTCCCCAGCGCGCTGACAAAGATCCCGGATGCAGGACGGGTGATCAGCAGACCTTCGGCGACCAACTGATCGTAGGCATTAAGGGTCGATGTCCGAGAGATCCCCAACAGTTGGGCCAGCTTTCGACTTGAGGGTAGCTGCTCGCCGGGGGACAAATGCCCACTCAAAACCCGCTGGCGGATCTGCTCTGCCAGTTGCTGGTATAGCGGAGATCGTTCGCTTGGATCGATCGTGACGCTCAGGGTGGCGAGGTCATCCTCAAGGCTCATAACTGGTATCTTAATATTAATAGAAACTGGATATACAGTAGATACCAAGATTCGCCTAGCATAGCAACTTATCAAGCAACGACGCGAACCAACCGACAGGCTCAGAAACCTCAGGTTCCCCTCAGGGAATGGGCGCAGGATAGTTTTAAGGAGTGAGCGAATGAATCAAACCAATCATCTGGGGCAACCCATCGGCCATTCTCTAGCGCCATGGAATGGGTGCCCTATGCCGCATACTGCACCCATGAAGGGACGTTACTGCACAGTCACCCCACTAGACCCCAAAGTACACGGCGATTCGCTGTATCAAGTATTCAGCGCCGCCAGTAACGAAAGTGACTGGACCTACCTGCCTTACGGCCCCTTCCAGGAACGGAGCAGCTTCAATGATTGGTTGAGCGGCGATTGTAGCGGCCAGGATCCGTTGTTTTACGTGGTGATCGACAACCAGAATGGCGAAGCGGTCGGGCTCGCCAGTTACCTACGAATCGAACCGGCGGTGGGTGTCATCGAGGTGGGTCACATCCACTTCTCGCCAACCCTGCAGAAAACGCCGACGGCGACCGAGGCGATGTACCTGATGATGAGTCACGTCTTCGACGATCTGGGTTACCGCCGATATGAGTGGAAGTGCGACGCCTTCAACGATAGATCCAAGCGTGCTGCAGCCCGGCTGGGATTCGGCTTCGAGGGTGTTTTCCGCCAGGCCACCTTATACAAGGGGCGCAATCGCGATACCGCCTGGTTCTCAATTCTGGATTCGGAATGGCCACGGCAGAAGGCGGCTTTCGAGCGCTGGTTGCAGCCGAGCAACTTCGATAGTCGCGGCGCTCAA
>JBALWS010000123.1:0-12938 GCA_036960405.1 Halopseudomonas sp.
TCTTGGCGGCACATGGGTTCTTGGCTGCGCAAGGGATCTTGGCTGCGCAAGGATTCTTGGCTGCACAGGGGTTCTTGGCTGCGCAAGGGTTCTTAGCTGCGCAAGGGTTCTTGGCGGCACAAGGGTTCTTAGCTGCGCAAGGGTTCTTGGCAGCACAAGGATTCATCGCGGCAAGGGTGAACTGCTTTTGTGCAATTTTAGAATATTCGGTCAGTGCTGCGAGTTCCTTAGAATCCCAAGCTAGCGGATCTGCGGCCAGTGGTACTTTGATGCACAGCTGGACCATCTCTTCGAGTTGAATGCTATCCAATCCTGCGCGATCTTTGGCCATCGCGACCCGGTGGGGATAGGCTTGAGTGAAGCTGGCCTTGAATGCTTGGCCATTGGCGTGGCAAGTTTCACAAGCGATACCATTGCTGCTCAGGCTGGTATCTTTCCACAGCTTGGCGCCGTATGCCGCCAGATCTGAACCGCTGCCAGCGTACATCTTGCTACCCAGCGGACGGGTAATCTCTTTGGAATCTAGAGACGCTCCGGCACAGGGGTTCTTTGCGGCACAGGGGTTGTTGGCAGCGCACGGGTTGTTGGCAGCACAAGGGTTTTTAGCCGCGCAGGGGTTCTTAGCAGCACATGGATTTTTGGCCGAGCAAGGATTCTTGGCAGCACAGGGGTTTTTAGCTGCACAAGGGTTATTGGCCGCACAGGGATTGCTGGCTGCCTGCGCAGTGCCATGCCAAACCAATAAGCTAAGCATCATCGCCAACGTGATGCCGAAGCGTTTAATGAGAGGGGATGTCGGGTTCATGACTAGGTCCTTTTTGTTGTTAGTCGTATCCATAGGTAGATTGGCAGGCTATCAGCCAGCTTCATTGACTAGATGCGAAAAGTCGCGGGTTGTTACATCGAATTGAAACTCATTTACAGTCTTAAGCTTTCGATCAGCGCGAGAGCTTCGGGGCTATCCCATTCGGCGGGTCCGATTAGTTGCCCCGCAACACGTCCATTGGAATCAATGAACAACGTGGTGGGGAGTAGCGTTTGGCCTAGCGCAAAACCTAACTGGCTATTCAGATCTCGGTGGGCGGGTAACTCTTCCGCGCCGATTTTAGCCAGCAGTTGTTTGATTTCTCCGCTGTCGCTCAAGTCTTGATTTAACGTTAGCACCTTTACGTTGTCGCCAGCCAATTGTTGTAAGCGCTGCAACGAAGCCATCTCATGCAGGCAGGTCCGGCACCAGCTAGCCCAGAAATTAATGAGCAGTACTTGGCCTGGATAATCACTCAGTAGGTGTGATTGCTCATCGGCATCGATAAAGCTAACAGCAGGCGGATCAAATTTTTCTTGAGCGGGCTGGTAGGCTTGCGAGTAGCCTTGAAACGTTGTTTCGGCCGAGCTTTGCGTAGCGCCCAATAAGGTATAGAGCATGATCCCGGCGATAAGTATCAATTGGCGCATGATTGGTTCCGGTTGCTAGTGGTGTATTGGAGCTTAGACGAGATTGTGTTGGTGTTGTTACAGGTGGCTGATAAATATCAACAGGAGGGCTGGTGAAATGCTCAATTGAGCGCGTTTTATCCTCGCCGTAGCGTTAAAAAAGCATAAGTGAAGAGTCAGGCTAAGGGATTGTTCAAGATATTAAAATCCTGTGATAGTATCCGCAAAGCGTTGTGCCAAACGGCTTGTGAGCCGGTAAGCCGTTTGTTCAGTTTTCTAAAAGGAATTATCCATGAAAGTGTCCCTGTTTCGCTTTTTCGTTTCGATCTTCGGTACGATTTTATTGGCCGCCTGCGGTGGTGGTACCGGGAGTGACTCGGGGTCAAGTGGAACAACTACGACAGTTGTTGTGCCTGCGACGGCAGGTCTTACTTTGGTGTTGGTTGATAGCTTGGGAAATTCTGTTTCATCAGTTACAGAGTCTCAGTCTGCAATATTAAGTGCGTTGGTACTCGACGCCTCGGGTGTGCCGGTCGCTTCCAATGTGGTGAATTTTACGGTCAGTGATGCAACTATCGGAGTGCTGGACCCTGTCTCGGGCACAGCATTAACCAATACTTCGGGTGTCGCCTCTATTGCGCTTAAAGCCGGCAGCGCTGCTGGTGCTGCGACAGTGACAGCAACAGCCTTGGTGGGATCGGATACGGTCACTGATTCGGAATCGTTTAGCAGTACGCTGGCAAATATCGCGCTGGGTTCAGGCAGCGGTATTGGTGGCTTTACCAATGGAGTGTTAGCCTCAAGCGTTACGCCGCCAACCGAGTTGTCTGCCGGTGGAACGATGACGGTTACCGCTTCGGTTGTTGACCAATCCAATAGCAACGCTCTTTTCACCAGTCCGGTTGAGGTTAGCTTTAGTTCTGGCTGTGCCACATTAAACAAAGCTCAAATTGATAATGTCGTGACGACGATTAATGGTGTTGCGACAGCAACTTATCGTGCCGAAGGTTGTGTTGGTTCCGATGTGATTACCGCTACGGCTCCGGGTGGATTGAGCGCAACAGTCAGTATTCTTGTGGCGAGCGCAGACGTTGGGTCTATAGAACTGTTTGAGATTACAGAGCAAAATATCTCCATTAAAGGTACCGGAGGGGGGAGTCGTCCAGAAACATCGATTATTACATTTCTTGTAAAGGATATGTTTGGTAGTCCTGTTTCAGGGCAGTTGGTTAATTTTGAAGCGAACAGTACGGTGGGGGGGTTAACCCTGCTTCCATCCTCTGCATCCTCGGATGCCGATGGTAAAGCTCAAGTTACGTTGCAGGCAGGAGCTCAGCAGACAACGGTTCGGATAAAAGCAACTACGACAACAGCAGGCGGTGATGAGATATCAATTTTATCTGACAGGATTGTGATAAGTGTTGGTGTGCCTGATGCGAATCGCTTCTCTTTGTCTGCTGATATCTTCAATCCTGAAGCGCTAAACTTTGATGGTGAAAAGGTAGCGTTGACTGTGACTTTGGCTGATCGATTTGGTGTTGCTGTAAAAGATACAATCGTCACTTTTAAATCTGAAGAGGGCGGATTCATTGAAGACCCGGGAAGCTGTGTAACTTCGTCAATAGGTCAATGCTCTATCAATTGGCATAGCATATCGGGTCAGGGAGATCCCGCTGGGTTGCCAGCGCGGATTCGCGTGCTTGCGTTTGCTGAAGGTACGGAAAACTTCAAGGATCTTGATGGGGATGGAGTTTTCGATGACACCACGGGAACACCAGATACCTACACCGATTTAGCCGAAGCGTTTCTTGATAGCGACGATAATGGTGCTTATACCGCAGGTGAGTTTTTTGAAGATGTTGATGTTGACGGGCAATTCTCAGCGCCAGATGGGGCCTTTAGTGGGGTGCTTTGTTCTCCCGGTGTTGCATCTCCTGTCGGCACGCATTGTGAGAATTTAATCGACGTTAGGGATAGCGTAAATCTCGTAAAGTCAGGTTCTGTAATGAATATAACAGGGCTGGCTGGCTCTTATGATGTTAGTCTGGCTACAGGTACATCTCCTCTGTTTGTTACGGTTACTTTTTCCGATATTAACTCTAATTCGCCTCCAGGAAACTCGGTAATAAAAGTAACGCTAGATGGAGAAGCTGGAGCACTTGCAGGATTGACCGAATTTATTGTGCCGATAAATATATTGGACCCACATAGCGTAACTTTTGCTTTGATCCATAAAAGTGGTTTGACTACTGTGGAATCTTCGGTTTTGACTGTTCAGTTGACTACGCCTAAGAATACGACGACGTTCACTATTGCAACGGTTGCAGATGGCCCGTGATTTATGGGCTGAAGTTTTAAAAAACGCACCAGATGGTGCGTTTTTTATGAGTCGGGCATAATAGCGTGCTCCGCCATGACTGGTGCCGCGTGAAGCGAGTGATGACGACCTGTTTCATTTGCTTGATAGTTGCTTCCGAACGGGAGGTGAACTCAAGTGTAAAATCTTGTTCTGCTGGATTTCGGATATGAGAAGCTGGTTTTGTAAATTGCCACTTGCTGGGTTTACCATTATTTTGGCGGCCTGTGCCTCCTCTCCTCCCGACAACATCACCAACTCCTGCGAAATCTTCTACGACAAAAGCGACTGGTACGACGAAGCCAAGGACAGCTTTGAGAAGTGGGGGGTGCCGATTCATGTGCAGTTGGCGATCATCCATCAGGAATCCAGCTTTAAATACGATGCCAAGCCGCCGAAAGATTACCTATTGGGGTTCATCCCTTGGGGGCGTAAATCGTCGGCCTACGGTTATGCGCAGGTTAAGGATGGCACTTGGGACTGGTATAAGGAGAAAACCGGTAACTGGGGTGCTGATCGCGATGATTTTGGCGATGCGGTCGATTTTATCGGCTGGTACGGCAGTGTTAGCTACAAAATGCTGGGGATCAGTAAGTGGGACGCGCGTAAGCAGTATCTGGCCTACCACGAGGGTCATGGCGGTTATAAGCGTAAGACCTACAACAACAAGGCCTGGTTGGTCGATGTATCGAAGAAGGTCGAGCGGAATGCGGCGCGCTACCGTGCACAGTTAGGAAAATGCCGGGACAGCCTGGAAAGCAGTTGGTGGTGACTTTGTTCGTAGCTGATTGGGGGTTATAAAAAACGCGCTTAATAGCGCGTTTTTTATGTTCAGGATGATGGGCCGAAAACTACTCCTGCGTTGTCGGCATTTTCGTCGTCTTTATCTATCGTATGCCGCAGGCGCAGGGGTGCGCAGACGCTAGGTGAGGCTTACATCCGTTCCATCACCTCGATGCCGAGTAGCTCCAGGCCGCTCTTGAGTGTCTTGGCCGTTACGCTGCTGAGCTGCAGGCGACTGTTGCGTTTATCGGGCTCGACGTCGCTGCGGAGGATTGGGCAGGCTTCGTAGAATTTCATGTACAGGCTGGCGAGCTCGTAGAGGTAGTTGCATAGCTGGTGCGGGTAGGCTTCGCGGGCAACCTGGTCGACCGCCTCGCCGAACTGTAGTAGCTTCAGCGCCAGGGCTTTCTCCTGATCTTCGATGATATCGATTTGACCTGCTGCAGCGTCGGCGCTGAGGTCGGCTTTACGGAAGATGCTTTGGATGCGGGTGTAGGCATACTGCAGGTAGGGTGCGGTGTTACCTTCGAAGCTGAGCATGCTGTCCCAGCTAAAGATGTAATCGTTGGTGCGGGTCTTGGCCAGGTCGGCATATTTGACCGCACCGATACCGATCTTCTTGGCGGCGGTCAGCTGCTCGGCCTGGCTGAGACCTGAGTCTTTATCTTTGAGTAGTTGCTCGGCGCGAACGATCGATTCGTCGAGCAGTTCGCCTAGCTTGACGGTGCCGCCGCTGCGGGTCTTAAACGGCTTGCCGTCCTCGCCCATCATGGTGCCGAACGGATGGTGTTCTAGCGAGCAGTGGTCGGTAGCAAAACCGGCTTTGCGTCCGGTGGCGAACACCTGGCGCATATGCAGTGACTGGCGCGCGTCGATGAAATACAGCACCCGGTCGGCTTTAAGGGTGTGACAACGATAGCGTACGGCCGCCAGGTCGGTGGTGGCGTAGAGATAACCGCCGTCGGACTTCTGCACGATCATCGGCAGCGGGTTGCCCTCTTTGTCGGCGACTTCCTTTAGAAAGACCACCTGGGCTCCCTGATCTTCGACGGCTAGCTTCTGCTGCTGTAGGTCGGTAATGACTTGGGCTAGGTCATCGTTGTAAGCGCTCTCTGCGTGGATGTCGCCGTGCTTGAGGGTGACGTTGAGCTTGGTGTAGATCTCCTCGCTGTGGGTAACTGAGATATCGATAAACTGCTTCCACATGCTCTGTGCATCGGCATCGCCGGCTTGCAGCTTGACCACGTTGTCACGGGCACGGCTGGCGAATGCGCTATCTTCGTCGAAGCGGATTTTGGCTTCGCGGTAGAAGGTTTCTAGGTCGGCCAGGGCAACACCATCGTCCAGCGTCTTTTGATCCTGTAAATGGGTGATCAGCATGCCGAACTGGGTGCCCCAGTCGCCGACATGGTTCTGACGGATCACGCTGTGGCCTTGGGCCTCAAGCACTCGTGCCAGCGCGTCGCCGATGATGGTCGAACGCAGGTGACCGACGTGCATCTCTTTGGCCAGGTTGGGGGCGGAGTAGTCGATGACGATGGTTTGGGATTGTTCGGTCTGCTCCACCCCGTGGTGGCGATCTTGACCCAGTTGGATGACCTGTGTTGCCAGCCACTGTGGTGCTAGCTTGATGTTGATAAAACCGGGGCCGGCAAGATCGATATTTTCGGCGATACCTTGTAGATCTAGATGCTCTAGAATTTTTGCCGCCAAATCGCGGGGATTGGTTTTCATCAGCTTGGCGGCGGCCATGGCGCCGTTGGCTTGGTAATCCCCAAACTGTGGGTTCTTGCCTAAAGCCAGTAGCGGCTGGCATTTGGCTGGAATATTGACAGCGGTCATCGCGTCACGGACGCGGCTGTTGAGCAGATCACGGATGTTCATCAATCGGATACCGGTGGCAAAAAAGGCTGCTAAGTCGTTTGCAGCAAGTTTTTGCGTGATGTTTTGAAAACCCGCAAGATTACCGGAAACTGGCGTAAACGACCACAAAATTGGTTGTTTGGTGATTAGAATATGCGTTTTTGGTGTGGCTGGAAGGCGCCGTCTCAGAGCGGCGCGGTGTAAGTGATTATGAGTCGCCGAAGAAGTCGTAGTCCATCCGTTCGCGCGGAGCTTGCAGGTAGTAACCCTGGATATATTCCACTCCGGAGCGGAATAGCTTGCTCATCACGTTGGTGCCCTCAACCAGTGGGGCGACGACGGTCTTTTCGCCGATGCGTAGCGGCTCGATGAGTTTGTCAAAGGCCTCGTGCTTGTCAGGGTCGCTCAGCTCTTGAACGAAGGAGCCATCGAGCTTGATGTATTGTGCCGGGACGTGCCGCAAAACGTTCTCAGAATCGATCGAACTACCGTAGTGCTTGATGCAGGCGCTGGCGTGCAGCTGGGCTAGGCCTTGGGTAAAGATGTTGGCGTACTTGAGGTAGGTCGATGCGTCTGACTCGCTGAACTGGAATACCAAGCAATCGCCGGGGACTTGGTGCTCGTTAAGCTGGTCGCGAATCCAGTGAAGTAGCCGGGGGTCTTCCAGTGAGCGGCCGGTCAGGTTGAGGAATAGTCGATTCTTACGACCTTTTTTATGCTCTTCGGCTAGCTGGGAGATGCTCTCTGCGATAACCCAGCGATCCAGCTCGGTGCTGACTTCGGCATGGTCGAGCATGGTTAAAAACATGTTCGGTGAGACTTCTTGATTGTCCTTGTCGATCAGCCTTAGCAATACTTCATAGATGCTGTCGTGGCCTCCACGCAGGCTGACAACGGGCTGAAACAGTAGTTTGAAGTCGCCGTCGCGAATGGCTTGGCGCAGTTTTTTGATAGACAGGCCTTCCTCTTCTTCCTTCTCTTCGGGGATGTAGAGGTTAACGCCGTTACCTTTAGAGTTTTTGCTGCGAACCGACTCCGAGGCGGATTGGGCTAGACGTAATATCTCTTGCGCGCTAGCAGAATCTTCCGTGATCGGTGTGACGCCGATGCTGCAGGTGGTTTGGATCTGGGCTCCAGCGGCTTCGGAAAGGTTGTTCTCGATCGCCTCGCAGACCTGTTCGGCCAGCTTGAGTGCTTTGTTGGAGTCGGGGTCACCATAGATCACCACGAAAGCGTCGAGATTATAGCGGCACAGTACGTGGGCGCGATTGACCAGCTTGGTCAAAATGGCAGCGGTATCGCGGACGATGGTATCGGCGCCGTTAACACCGATCTCGGCCTTGATCGCATTAAAGTTGTCGAGTGTGATGTAGAGCAGGTTGCTCTCGTGGTCGGCACGGACTGCTGCCTGTACCGATTGGTCGAGCCGTTTGGCGAGATAAAATTGATTTTTTAATCCGGTGACGAGATCCTGCTCGGCCATCGTCTCCATCAGTGCATCTTCACGCGGCGTCTTGACCAACAGTTGGGTGCAGATGGCGCGCTCGAAGCGTGCTTGGCTGAACTCGAGCGTGGCGCAGAACTCGCTACCATCGTTGCGGTTGATGATCAGCTCGATCTCTTGGTTAACGCTGTTGTCTTCGTGATAGGCCTTGAGGAGCGCTTCTAAATTAAGCCGCTCCTGCTCTGAAACCAGGCTGGTTAGGCCTAGCCCTAAGGTTTCCTTGTTTTGCTCGTAGCCCAGCATCTCAGACAGGGCAGGGTTGAGGTAGATAAACTCATCGTTGCGATTGAGAAAGGCGATCGCTTCGTTGGAGGAGTGGAGTAGTTGGCGGCAGCGTTTCTCGGTTTCGATCAGGTGGAACTCAGCCATGCGCCGGCGACGACGATTTTCCAAGTGGAACAGTTCGCGTCGAACAACGAGTACTAGCATCTCGGTTTGATCGACAGGTACCACGGCGCAGGCTTTCATCTTCAGCCCGTGAACGCGGTATTCGGGAGAGGCGTCGGGGGCGAGTACCAGTACTGGGATATCTTTGTTGTTGGATTTGAGTGTTTTGCCTAGCGACTCTAGCGACAGCTCGGCGCCCTGTGCGTAGATGATGATGTCCCAATGACCGGCTTTGAGGGCTTTGACAAGCTCTGCTTCATCGTTTGCAGACTCTGCCCGTGGGGCAAGTCTGGCACTGCGTAGCAGTGTCATGATTGGTTCGGAAACCTGAGTCGTGGTGCCGGTGAAAAGAATGTTCAGGTTCTGACGCAGTTTTTGCATGAATAGCTTACCAAATCCTTAGTGCGACCATTGAGCAGGGCGGTGACTAAGACTACACGTTTGCACCACAAGAATCACCGATAGCAGGCGACAAAACTATTAGGTTGTTAAGCAAAAGGTGATAGGGGTCAAAATGAGTGTGGTCAAAAAAATGGCTGGGGTGGCAGGATTCGAACCTGCGCGTGACGGGATCAAAACCCGCTGCCTTACCGCTTGGCTACACCCCAACAGAGCAATATGTTGCTCTAGATGGTTTTCATTCGAAAAGTGGTGGCTATGCCCTGATTTGAACAGGGGACCCCATCATTATGAGTGATGTGCTCTAACCAACTGAGCTACATAGCCTCCGAATGAGGCGCGAATTATTCCTTTAAGTGAGGGGCTTGTCAACACCCCTCGCAGCAAGTTTGGCGAAAAAGTTTTGGGGCTTAAACGTTGAAGCGAAAGTGAATCACATCACCGTCTTGGACACGATATTCTTTGCCTTCCAAGCGCCATTTTCCAGCCTCTTTGGCGCCCTGTTCGCCGTTGAACTGGGTGAAGTCGTCGTAAGCGGTGACTTCGGCGCGGATGAAGCCTTTTTCGAAGTCGGTGTGGATCACTCCGGCTGCTTGTGGGGCGGTGGCATTTTGCTTGACGGTCCAGGCGCGAACCTCTTTGACCCCCGCGGTGAAATAGGTTTGTAGTCCTAGTAGCTGGTAGCCGGCGCGAATAACTCGATCCAGGCCAGGTTCTTCCATCCCGAGGTCGGCCAGGAATTCGTCGCGCTCCTCGTCGTCCAGTTCGGCGATTTCGGCTTCGAGTTTGTTGCAAACCGCTACAATCTCGGCGCCCTCTTGTTGGGCCAGCTCGGTGACTTTGTCGAGGTGTGGGTTGTTCTCGAAGCCATCCTCGTCGACGTTGGCGATGTACAGGGTTGGCTTGGCGGTCAGTAGGTTGAGTTGCTTGATCCACAGGCGCTCGTCGTCGGATAGCTGGGCCGAGCGGATCGGCTCGCCGCGCTCTAGATACGGCAGTAGCTTCTCAAGGATCGCCTTGGCTTTGAGGGCGTCTTTGTCGCCGCTCTTGGCGTTGCGGTTGGCTTTGTAGAGTTGTTTCTCGACCGCATCCATGTCGGCCAGTGCGAGTTCGGTATTGATGATGTCGATGTCGGCCAGCGGGTCGATCTGATTGGCGACGTGGATCACGTTGTCATCTTCGAAGCAGCGGACCACGTGGGCAATCGCATCGGTTTCGCGGATGTTGGCCAGGAACTTATTGCCCAGCCCTTCGCCTTTGGAAGCGCCGGCGACCAGGCCTGCGATGTCGACAAACTCCATTGTCGTTGGCAGGATTTTCTGCGGCTTAACAATTTCTGCCAGCTTGTCGAGGCGAGGATCGGGCATCGGAACGATGCCGGTGTTGGGCTCGATGGTGCAGAACGGGAAGTTCTCGGCGTCGATACCGGCTTTGGTCAGGGCGTTGAAGAGGGTGGATTTGCCGACGTTGGGTAGGCCGACGATGCCGCAGTTAAAACCCATGATGTGATCCTGCTGTTATGGCTTGGCCCAGAGGCAAGAAGCCGGTGTCTGTGTTGCTAGGCTTTAAAGCTGTGTAGCTTGTTCATCGCCTTGCTTAAGCCGTCGCGTAGCAGCGTTGGCAGGGTGTCTAGGGCTGCGTCGATGGCTGACTGAGTCAGATCTCGTTCGCTGGACGGTGCGCGCCCCAAGACAAAATTATGTACGAGTTTGGCATTGCCGGGATGACCGATGCCGACCCGTAAGCGTAGGAAGGCTTTGGCGCCGCCTAGCTTCTGAATGATATCTCGTAGTCCGTTGTGTCCGCCGTGTCCGCCATCTTTTTTGAGCTTGATGGAGCCGGGAGGGAGATCGAGCTCGTCGTGGGCTACCAGAATCGACTCCACCGGGATCTTGTAATAACTGGCAAGCGCTTGTACCGCCTGGCCGCTCAGATTCATAAAGGTGGTGGGGATTAACAGGTGTAGTTCATGGCCGTCGAGGAAGGCTTTGCTATAGCGACCGTGAAAGCGTTTTTCTGGGTTTAGAGGGCTGTGCAGTTGTTGAGCTAATTGCTCAACAAATTCGGCCCCTGCATTGTGACGAGTTTGATCGTATTGGTTGCCAGGGTTTCCTAGTCCGACGATCAGTTTAACTGTGCTAGACACAATGCAGAGGCCGAGTCGTTACGACTAATCGCGCTTACGGGCAATCGTTGCTACTGGCTGATCGTGATCCGTACCCAGTTGCAGGGCTGGAATCACAACACCTTCAGGCAGCTTGATTTCGGACAGGTGAATGATATGGCCTGCCTCGATGTTCTGCATGTCGATCTCGAGAAACTCGGGCAGATGCGCTGCGTCACAGCTGATCTCGACTTGGTTGATGGTGTGAGACGCTTTGCCGCCTAACCGGATCGCTTCGCTCAGTTCTTCGTTGGTGAAGTGCAGCGGTACGGTGATGGTTAGCTTGACGCCAGGCGCAGCGCGCAGAAAGTCAGCGTGCAGAATTTGCTGTTTGGCTGGGTGGCGCTGCAGGTCTTTAAGAATAACTTTTTGCTCTTTGCCATCAATGTTTAGATTGATAACGCTAGAGAAGAAAGCTTCAGATTGAGTCGCTTTGAGGATGTCCTTGTGAGGAATGCTCAGAGACTGAGGTGCATCAGCGCCGCCGTATACAACAGCAGGGATGGTGCCAGCCAAGCGACGTAGGCGGCGGCTCGCACCTTTCCCCATGTCTGTGCGTGTTTCGGCGTTAATTACAAATGTAGACATTATGTCTTCCTTTCAAGTTGGGCTGTACAGCTCCTGCGACCAGAGCGATACAGCTTAGTTACGATGCCTCGGATTTGAGGCGTTTGCGTTCAGCAGTGTTGCGTCGAAATGAAGTGGGCATTAGGTAAACCCCGCTTCTCTACGGCAAGAACATGGCGCTGATCGATTCTTCGTTGCAAACCCGGCGGATGGACTCGGCCAACAGGTCTGACAGGGTTAGCTGGCGGATGCGACCGCAAGCTTTAGCCTCGTTGCTGAGCGGTATGGTGTCGGTGACGACCAGCTCATCGAGGCTAGAGTTGTTGATGTTGCTGATCGCCTTGCCGGACAGTACCGGGTGGGTGGCGAAGGCGACGACTTTAGCAGCGCCGTGTTCTTTCAGGGCCTCGGCAGCTTTGCACAGCGTGCCGGCGGTATCGCACATATCGTCAACCAGAACGCAGGTCCGGTCGGTGACGTCGCCGATGATGTGCATGACCTGAGATTCGTTGGCTTTTTCGCGACGCTTATCGATGATCGCCAGATCGGTGTTGAGCTGTTTGGCGACTGCGCGAGCGCGAACCACGCCACCGACGTCGGGTGAAACAACGATCGGGTTGTCGTAGTTTTGGGCTTCGATATCGTCCAGTAGTACTGGTGAGCCGTAGACGTTGTCGACAGGGATGTCGAAGAAGCCCTGAATCTGGTCAGCGTGCAGGTCGACGGTTAGAACGCGGTCGATACCGGCGTTGGCCATCATGCTGGCGATCACTTTAGCGCTGATAGGTACTCGGGCAGAACGTGGCCGGCGATCTTGGCGGGCGTAGCCAAAATAGGGCACGACGGCCGTGACGCGAGTGGCCGAGGCGCGGCGCAAAGCGTCGGCCATCAGGATCAGTTCCATCAGGTTGTCGTTGGTCGGTGCGCAGGTTGACTGGATGATAAAGACATCCTTGCCGCGCACGTTTTCATTCAGTTCCACAGCGATCTCGCCATCGCTGAATTGGCCAGCGGTAACGTTTCCTAGGGTGATGCAAAGCTTCTTGGCGACCTTTTCAGCCAGATCAGGATTGGCATTGCCAGTAAAGACCATGAGTTTGGACACGAGGATACCTTTGGGCAGAGAGTGAGTGCTGTGGGAATTCCATATTGAAAAAATGGCTGGGGTGGCAGGATTCGAACCTGCGCGTGACGGGATCAAAACCCGCTGCCTTACCGCTTGGCTACACCCCAGCAAAACCCCGGAAGGTTTTTTTAAAAAAACAGACCGGTTTTCAGAGAGGGCGTATTTTCCTTGACGGCCGCTTTATTGTCAATTCTGAAGCAGGGTTATTTAGTGTTTGAGGTCGGGATGTTGGGTAATTAAATGACGCGCGCTTTTTTACGGTCGATTTGGCTCTATATGATGGGGCTTGGCAGCTTGAGTTATTCGGCAATCGGCTGGAATTGCCATCGTTTGATAACAACGGTAAGGCCGACTT
>JBALWS010000124.1:0-12704 GCA_036960405.1 Halopseudomonas sp.
GCAGGATTCGTTTACAGTCTTCAGCTTCCAGCGACTTATGCTCAAAGTTCTGCTCGGTAATACCCAGCATGCCAGAGCAGAAGAAACCTGCCAGCGGTGCGATATCACTGAACACATCAATACGTTCTTTAATCAACGGCACAATTTGCATGAAATATTCAGGATTAAAAGCCCACTGTTTTACCCGTTCGGCAAAGTCTTCGTTAGACAAGTCTTCACGCAGCCAACCGCCATTCAACCAAGCCAGTTTTTCGACATCAAAAATCGGCCCACCCAAGGAAACGCGTGACAGATCAAAATGCTCGATCATTTCCTGCAGGCTGAATTTTTCTGCTTCGTTTGGCATCGACCAGCCCATCCGGCCCAGGTAGTTCACTACCGCTTCAGGCAGATACCCCATGCGGTTGTAATAGTTAATGCTGGTGGGGTTTTTACGTTTACTGAGTTTGCTCTTATCCGGGTTACGCAGCAGCGGCATGTGACACAGTACCGGCATATCCCAACCAAAATATTGGTACAGCAGGATGTGTTTAGGTGCTGAGTTAATCCATTCTTCGCCACGGATCACATGGGAAATAGCCATAAGGTGGTCATCGACCACGTTTGCCAGGTGATAAGTTGGCATGCCATCGGCCTTCATCAGCACCTGCATATCAACCTGGATCCAATCGATCTCGATCTCGCCACGCAACATATCGCTGAATTTACAGCTCCCTTCGCCCGGTACCTTCATCCTCACCACATGCGGCTCACCATTTTCGAGCCGACTCTGCACTTCTTGCTGCGACAGGTGCAAACAGTGGCCGTCGTAACCCAGCTGCTGCTTATTAGCCATCTGCTCTTTGCGCAGCTCATCCAACCGCTCGGAGCTACAGAAACAACGAAAAGCATGACCGTTATCCAGCAACTGCTGACTATGTTCGGCGTAGATGTCGCTGCGTTCACTCTGACGATATGGTCCATGCGGACCGCCAACATCAGGGCCTTCATCCCACTCCAAGCCTAGCCAACGCAGTGAATCAAGAATCATCTGTTCCGATTCAGGCGTGCTGCGGGCTTGATCGGTATCTTCGATCCTAAGAACAAATTGGCCGCCCTGCTGACGAGCAAAGGCCAAATTAAATAGAGCGATGTATGCAGTACCAACGTGAGGATCACCCGTTGGTGAAGGCGCAATTCGAGTCCGAACGGTCATGTTTAGGCAGATTCCGTTATCAATAGAGGAAAGCAGAAACGCGCATTATAGCGGTTGAGTCTGGTGATGGGCTAGAGAACCTGCAAACAAGTCCCGTTGAATCCTGGCCTTCAGCCTGATTCGCAATCCAGGCGCAGCTTTGTAGTAATGCTAGACCTTGCACAAAGCTGCAACGAAGGGTGGAGTCAAGCTGAAGGCCTTGCAGAATCACTTTGGACTTATTCGCGGGCTCCCTGGCGAAGCTGGACGTAAAAAATAGACCGGTTGCCGATCCAGTCTTGCTGTCAAACCTAGCAATGTTACACTATAACAATACTAACTTTTTGAGCCCTCCTCCCGATGATCTTCCGCTTCATGTTAGCCCTTGTTGTAGCCCTAAGTTTAAGCAGCCCTGCACAAGCCCTAGACGTAACGACCAGCATCAAACCGCTGCAGCTATTGGTGGCGAGCATCACGGATGGCATCAGCCAACCACAGCTATTAATTCCCGGAGCAAGCTCACCCCACGATTACCAACTACGCCCCTCTGAGCGTCGCCTGCTTGAGCAATCCGAGCTGATTTTTTGGATCGGTCCCGAACTAGAGATGTCGCTAACCAAAGTACTGCAACAATTACCACCCACGACCCGGGTGGTTGCCTTAGCAGTCGAATCTGAGTTTCCGCAGCAGGGTCAACATTCGCATACCCATGATCACCAAACTTCAGATCCCCATATTTGGCTCAGCCCTGAGGCGGTGGTCAAAATATCTCAGCAGATCGCCAAGGTATTGAGTGAAACCGATCCGACACACCAAGCAACCTACCAACACAACTTGCAGATATTTTTGAAACGACTCAAACAGCAGAATCAGCACTTAGCCACGCTACTTGAACCGGTCAAACACCAAGGTTACTTTGTTTTTCACGACGCTTATCAAGGCTTCGAACAACACTACCAACTCAATCACCTTGGAGCCTTTACCCTGAGCCCAGATCGTCGGCCCGGTGCGCGACACCTAGCGGAGATCAGACAACAGCTATTAAATCAAAAAGCTGTTTGTGTATTCAGCGAAGCTCAGTTTTCACCGGCACTGGTCACAAATTTGATAGAAGGAAGTCAAGTTCATCACGGTCAGCTCGACCCGTTAGGTATTAATATTGAGGTGGATGCCAACGGCTATTTCCGCTTACTGACCCAGCTCGCGGAAGCGTTTCAAGCCTGTCTATCAGCTCAATAAACCTCAGCTCCCAGGCCCATAAAAAAAACATATCCGCTGCTCGGGAACCAACCCATGCGAACCCAGTCATATTCCTGTAAGACGCATACAGACTTCATGCATCTCTCCTTCGTTTGTTTAGCCCCGCTTGTCGGGGCTTTTTTTTGACTACACACTGCGCGGTTTAGATTGATGATCTGTAAAAACAAAAACGCCCCGACAACAAAGCTTGCCAGGGCGTATTAGGTAATCAATCAAAATCAGTTCAAACGAGCACGATAGCTAGATATTAAATTCTCTAATTGATCCTGCTGCTCCGAAGAAACCAACTGCCTATAATTATTGGCCATTTCAGAGAACTGAGACATCACATCTAATGACGACTGATGATGGACGCGTGCACGCCAAAGCAGGTATGAAACATCCTGTTCGATCTGACGAGATATTCGTTGTAGTGACACAGCAACCTCCATGTTGCATAACAAGTTTTCAGATAGACTTTAGTAGCAAGTAAACAATAAGTTTAGAGTAGTAAGCAGCACTAATACTGTCAATACCCGATAGCCATTATTGGATATAAATGTAGCGTATAGCCGCCTATTGCATATCAATATAGGCGCGCTGAACATCGCGCAGGTCCAGTTCCAAAATCGTCGCGTAAGTATCAGTTTGTACCGGGTACGTCTTCACAACTCTAGCCCCACGGATAACCCCACCCACCGCAGCGTTAAATTGATCGTTCTGCATCACCATATCGCGAACTTGACTGGTACCAAACAGTTGTTGTCCATGCACGATTGCCGCCAGCTCTTGGTAGGCCTGGAGCTTCGACGCTCGCATCGCCATTAGTACCTTATGATCACGAGTTTGCCCGGGTTGTAAACTGATAGGAGCGTAACCGGTAGCGGTTACCATTATTGGTTGAGAATCCACCTGCACCACCGCGCTGGAGTCAACTTGATCCTCTGAACTAAAGTCCGTTTGCTCCACCGAAGCAAATTCATCCTGCCGTAGACTCTCTTCATGTTGGCCTTGGTCGTAATAGTACTGCATGGTATCGCAACCACTGAGCATTACTGCTGCCAGGACGGTCAGCCACAGCGTCATCAACTTCGGGATCATTATTGCCTCTTGTCATACAAACAATTAAAAAAGTAGCATCTGCTACTGAGCGGGGACGCCCCCGTTTTCGATAATCATACCGTCCCGACTGCTGAACGGGTTATAGCCCGGCAAACTGCCTTCTAGCTGACGAACACCAAATTCTGATTGTCCGGTAGCCACTACCTGATGGGTTATTGTATCGACCATTCGCGCATTCACGGTCACCCCGGCAGAGTTAACAATATAACTACCACTCAACACGTAGCTAACCCGGTGACGCCGATAATACTCACTCAACGACAGTTCCTGCTCACTTCTATCTGCAAAAGCGATAGCCCGATGATCGATCAAGTTATAGCCGCGCGCCTGCATCTCATGGAAAAAACCTTCGGCAATTTCATCGCCCAATGCACGCCGGTGATCGGCCTGCGATAGATCGACAAAACTGCTGATCGCAATCGGCAACTGCTTAACACCCTTTTTGACCAAGCTGGTTTCAAGCTGCTTGGCCATCTGTCTGACCGGCAGCCCTAAATAGCCGACAGGCTCAGCCAAAACACTACGTTCAGCAGGATCAACGGGCTTAAGTATGAGCGCGTCAAGGTTAGTCACTCGGGCCGAAACTTGATTGTCGACCACCACATGAACGGGCTCACTGCTACAACCGCTACTCAACAATACGATCAAGGCACAGCCAAGGGTTTTCTTCATCTATCTGAGGTCCCGTGATATTTGCTCAGAAAATACCACAAAAGTGACGCTACAACAGCCGCCATGACAACTCATAGGTTTGCATAGCGTGGTGAATTTAATTAGCTTAGCGATTAATCGTCCCGTTTCCTGATAGGCCACCATGTTTTCACTGATCCGCTCACTGCTCGTTTACGTTGGTTTACTGCTAACAGCCGCTTTCTCCAGTTCTGCTTTGGCCGTCAGCGTCGAAGCCGAAGGTTCGGCAGTGATCTACAACCAGGATATCCCCTCTGCTAAGCATCAAGCTCTGCGAAATGCCTCGCAGCAAGCACTGCTCCAAGCTGGCGCGCACATTAGCAGCTCTCAAACGCTGGATCAGGGGGTGATGCGTATCGACAATCTGCGTATCCGTACCATCGGCAGCCTCAGTAATGTGCGGGTGATTGATGAACAGATCAAAGGCGATCGGCTTTGGCTGCGCATCCGCGCCGATGTCACCACCGGACAAAACTGCGCGCTGGGCGATGCCCATACCCGTTACACTAAATCCACCGCCGTAGCAGCCTTTCCGCTATTAACGCGCAATCAAGCTGCTTTGGGCAACCTCTACACCGCCGAGCAGCAGCTCCCCGAAGCGCTAACCAAAATACTCAATAGCGATAGTTTTTTGCGCGCTATGAATGCCTCGCATCTATCGATCAACCCTGCCCCGCTCACCGCAGCAGCCTACCAGCAAGACCAGGGACCGATCAGCGAAGCGCTGCAAAACTTTAGCGAGCTGGATGTTCAATTTATCGTTTCGGGGGTGATTCGAGATCTCAGCCCTTACGACCCCACTCGCCATGACGAACAAAATATCTGGAAAGTGCTGCATGACCAGTTTGACTTCCGCGGTCGCCAGCACCTGCGCAATTTCGCTATCGATGTGTTTATTCACGATGGATTCACCGGCACGCTGCTGTTCAGCCGCAGCTACCGCACCGCCGGATTCTGGGATGCCGACGATAACGAGCAAGTCGGTTTCTACACCCCTGCCTTCTTGAAAACAGATTATGGCCAGAATGTTCGCACGCTGCTGACTCAGGTCGGTCAAGAGGTCAATCAACAGCTGCAGTGTGAGCCCTTCCGAGCCCGCATCGTTCGCACCCAACAGAACAAACTCACCTTTAATGCCGGTTCGGTCGTCGGTATTCAGCCGGGAGACCAGTTCCGTTTGTTCCGCAAGTCGGTCTTTTACGACACCCTCGACCAAGCCCACATCAAGCTCGAAGATACTCGATCATCGGTGGTGGTTAATGAAGTCCAACCACGCTTTTCGGTCGCCAACATGGATACTAACGCGGTGGAGCTTAACATCCAGCAGGATGACATCCTGATGGCGTGGTAATGATCTCTATCATTTCTCCCCCGGCACAGGGTTTGCTAATATAAGCGACTTTCACGCCCGACCCCGCAAGGAGACCAAACGGTGCCAAAAGCGAACGAGCTCAACTACGGCGAATTCATCGAAAAGGATGGCAAGCTCAATATCGTTCGTAACAGCGTTATTGAATTGCCTTCATCACGCGCCGTTCAAACTCTCTATAAAACCCATTTCAGCCGCATTACCAGCTGCAAGCTCATGTCTCGGGTCTGATTATTCATGACGATCACTCTGCGCAAACTAGGAATCATTAGCATCGGCCTAACCGTTGGTCTGGGCGGATGCCAGCGGCAAGACGCCGAAACCCAGCCTGAACCCGCACCGCTGCAACAAACCCAACAGCAACCGGACCTCGCTGCGCCTAAAACAGGCCCAAAGCTGCCCGATTTCGGCAGCATCAGCGACGTTAAAACCAAGAAACGCGCCTTCTTCGATTATCTGCAACCGATGATCGAGCAGGAAAACCTGCATATTCAGCAGCTTCGCGACCATGTTAAACAGCTCGAAGCCCTGATCGCCACACAAGAGCAGCTACACCCTGATGACAACGACTGGTTGGCTCAGGCGGCCAAGTTATACCGAATCGATGGTACCGATCCCGCTCAGCAACTAGGCACCCTGGATGCCAAACTCGGCAAGATCCCTGCTGCCTTGGTAAAGGCCCAAGCTGCTAACGAATCGGCCTGGGGTACGTCGCGTTTTGCCCGCCAGGCCAACAACCTGTTTGGCCAATGGTGCTTCAGCCCTGGTTGCGGCATCGCGCCACTCCAGCGTAACCCTGATGACACCCACGAAGTTCAGGCCTTTAGCTCGGTTGCTGCCGGTTTACGCAGCTACTTCGTAAACCTTAACGGTAATAAAAGCTACGCCAATTTGCGTCAAATTCGCCGTTGTCTGCAAGATCAGCAGCAACCCTATAGCGGACGCGCGTTGGCCGCAGGTCTGGTCAATTATTCTGCCCGCGGCGGCCATTATGTTGACGAGCTACAATCGATGATCCGAATCAACCAGCTCGAGTCTTGGGATGCCGACTGGTGGGGAGACGCCGACCAACAACACCCCTGCTATCCACTAGTACAAGTTCTGACCGACCACCCCGACCCTGTAGTCGCTATAGAAGAGACCGAAATCGCAACCGACCTAGCACTGTCGGATGCGGAAACAAGCGTTGCGATCAGCTCAATAATGCCACCCGCTTCGGTATCGTTCTCCAGTGCCAGCCAGGTTCAATCTCAAACAAATTCTGATTCATTAACGGTGATCACGTCAGCCGCACCAGCTTCGACTACGGCCACTTCAATACCTGAGCTAACGACAACACCCGCTGCCAGCCACAGCCCGACATCGGCCCCATCGGCCCCATCGGCGGCTACATCTGAGCAGTTAGAAACCCAATCCGAGTAAGGAGTTGCCCTACATCTACGGATTATCAACAGACGCCATAAAGCATGGTGTGTAGAAAGAGGAGGGGGACAAAAAATTAGGCCGCGATATTACAGCCGCCCCTTTCGCTGTAATTGCCACACCCCCGCCGACTGCTCGTCAAAACCCGCAGCGCTTAAACTGTCGCGGACATCAGGGGATTGTGGGCGCGCCTCAACTTTCAACGAATAGCTCTGATCTGGATCTAGCAACCACAAACCGGTCATTGCCACATCGGGCGCATCACCTTGAAACGCTACCTGTAGCTGCCCCTCAATACAGTTCAATTTGGCTTCAATCTGGCCAATACGATTGAGCGAGTCTGACATCATACCCTGCCAGTTTTGCAGATATAGCCGCCCCTGCTGTAGCTCAGAGCACCCCTGCAAGGAGAACACCCCTTCGGTTAGACTCGCGCTGATATCGACATCAAGCGGCAGTGACTGCCCCTGAAAGCTCGACAACCAATCGCTGAGCCGCCCACTTAATTGCAGCCCGCTAACTTTGATAGTTTGATCCCAGTTGGCCGATAGCGTGGCTTGGTTCTGCGGCTTATCCAACGATAATTGATACCCCAGGCCGCCTTGTAATAGGGCAGAAGGTGCCCACTGCCAAGAGACCGAGCGCAACACTATCGGCAATTCAACATCCTCCGCTGCACCCTGCCAAAACGTACCCGTTAATCGGCCGATTGGTGGAAGCTGCTGCTTTTGTTGCTGATAAATCCAATCCACCGGCACCCAAAGCATCATCAACACTAGATACCACGCGACAAACCAAGCCAGCCAGCCTATGTAACCAAAGCGGCGAACGTTATGCGAATCGTCAGAGTTCAACATCGATATCCACCTGTTCACTGCCTCGCCTAACACCAACAGACACCGAGCCGCCCGCCGTCACAAGCGCAATCAACGTGCTCAGGTTTTCAGGTTTGGACAGATCGATATAATTGATATGCGTCACCAGATCGCCCGGCTGCAATCCCAACGCCTTAAACAAACGCCCATCTTTGCCCGCATTCAAGCGATAACCGACGATCCGGTTACCCTCAAGCTGAGGACTGATCTGCACAAAACGACCGAAAGACAGCGGATCTGAAATAATTTTCTTACGGTAGTCACCAACGATCGCCTCAAGCTGTGCACCACCAAGATCGATACTACGGGGCAAAGGAGCCTTACGGGATACCGCACCGGATCTCAGTCCAGAGCCCGAACGCTGAGTCGTGAGTTCGATATACTCGCGCTGGCCGTCAACCTCGATCACAACCCGGTCTTGTAACACTTCAAGCAACCGCGAGTTGCTCCCTAAACTCAGACTGTCCCCCGGAACGTATACCGCCTGCTGCTTGTTAATCAACAACACCGCAGCAGAGTGCGAAGGGATAGGACTATGAACAATACCGATCAATTTGACGGCATGGCGAGTTTTGGTGGCTTTAGGAGAATTGTTGGAGATAACCGGTCGGGGCAGATTCCGTTGTACCGAGCCCAACAGCTTCGCGCCTATGATCGTCTCAATTTCTGTGTCTACCACTGAAACACGGCTCCGTTCTGGAGCCGCACCAAGAGCTAAAGGTAAAGGGAGAGAAGGAGAAATAAATTTCCAACTCAGATCAGCAGCCTGGTAGGCAAGCAGCCATAACAAGCCAGCAATTAAGTATCGTTGAAGGTTCATGCATCCCATGCTGGTAGGTTCCCGATCAGCCCGGATATTAGCACTATCCCTCCGACCATGACGATTTTATTCAGCCAGACAAAAAAGTGCTTCCAGCGATGCTTATCAACCCTCGACACTAGTGATATAAGCTAATACATATCACTTACTTAGTTGCATGCCAACATGATTGACAAGACAGCAATCGCTATACCATTAGCACTATAGCCGCCTCCATCAAAAGCAGTTATCATCTCGCTCTTGCTCCATTTATTACACGGATTGTTTTAAAGCCCAATGGCCGCGATTAATTCAACACCTAACCGCTTTGTTGTGGCCGTCAAACGCAGCAAGGCCAAGCCGATTGTTTCAATCGAGACCCTGGCGCCATTCGAATTGCCAATTACGCCCCGCTCATACCAGGCATTGGACCACCGCACCCTATCAGCAAATAGCATCCTATGAATCCAACGAAGTTAGCCGTGAAACACTTATTCAAACTCTTCCACACGCTGCTATTCACTCTGCTAATCAGTATTGCGGGCATCTCTCACGCCAATGACTTCAGCGTTGATATGCGCGACACCGATATCAAAGAGTTTATTTCAACGATCGGCAAGCTGACCAACAAAACCATCATTATCGACCAGCGAGTCAAAGGTAAAATCAACATCCGCAGCCCCCGCGCGGTGACCGCATCGGAACTGTACGATATTTTTCTGATCCAGCTCGGCGTCAGCGGTTACGCCGTGGTTGACCTCGGCAACGACATCTTAAAAGTGATCCCATCGCAGGGTGCCAAACTCGAAGGGATCGAAGTTCAGGCAGACGGAGACAAACTCCCCCGTTCAAGTGAAAAAGTGGTCACCCGGGTCGTTCAGGTTAACAACGTCGACGTTAACGCGTTGGTGCCTATTCTGCGCCCGCTGGTCGATAACAAGACCGGTATCATCGCCCCCTACCCTGCCTCCAACGTCATTTTGATTACCGACCGCGAATCCAACGTTAGGCGCTTATTGAAAATAATTATTCAGGTCGACAAAGCCGACACCGACGATACCGAGATCATCAAGCTCCGCAACGCGTCTGCCCACGAACTCAGCCAGACCCTGACTACCTTGATGCGTGAGCAGGCCAAAGGCGCAGAGGGTGCCCGTCGGCTACCGATGATCACCGCCGATGAGCGCACCAACAGCCTGTTGATCCGCGCCGACAAAGCCAGCCGCGCTTACATAAAAAGAGTTATCGAAGACCTCGACAGTGAAATCTCCACCGATACCAACACCCGGGTCCATTACCTTAAATACGCCAAAGCCCCAACGCTAGTCACCGTACTCGAAGGCATCAGCAAATCGATCATCACGGCAAATAAATCGATCGCCGATAAATCTTCGACCCAGACCAAAATGGACCTTCATATCACCGCCCACGAGCCCACCAACAGCATTGTCATGTCGGGCAGCCCGCGCTTGATCAAGGATCTTGATCAAGTGATCAACAAGCTCGATATCCGTCGCGCTCAGGTGCTGGTCGAGGCAATTATTGTTGAGATGTCTGAGAATCGCGCCAAGGAACTCGGGGTACAGTGGTTATTTGGTAATAGAGATGGCGAGAGTACCACCCCGGTTGCCGGTACCAACTTCAACAACCTAGGCAACGGCATCAACACGCTAGGGGCGGCGGCGGCGGCTAACGACGGCAGCTTGGCAGGGATCATGACTGGCGTTGAGGGTTTGTCTTTAGGACTCGGCCGTTTCAACAGCTCAGGAGTCAACTTTGCCGTACTGCTCAAGGCGCTACAAAAAGATACCGATTCGAATATCCTCTCTACTCCCAGTCTGATGGCGATGGATAACGAAGAGGCGTCGATCCTGGTCGGGCAAGAGGTGCCGATTATCACCGGTTCAACCGCCGGCGCTAACAACTCCAACCCGTTCCAAACCGTGACGCGGCAGGATGTCGGGATCAAACTGATCGTCACGCCACAGCTCAACGATGGCAGTGCGGTACAGTTAAAGATCGAACAGGAGGTCTCGTCGTTAACGGGGCAGACCGAGACCGACATCATCACCAACAAACGGGTGATTAAGACCTCGGTACTGGTCGACGATGGAGCCACCATCGTACTGGGCGGATTGATGGACGACGATGTTCAAGAGGGCACCTCGAAAGTGCCCCTGCTCGGCGATATCCCCTTTTTGGGCCGATTGTTCCGCTCTGAATCGACCAAGGTCACCCGTCGCAATCTGATGGTATTTCTGCGCCCCAGTATTATTCGTGACGGTAAAACGATGAGCCATGTCAGTAGCCGCAAATACGGTTACATCCGCGCCCAACAGTTGCTTAAGGATAATATCGACATCCGCCTGTTCCCCGAAAGCACGCCGCGAGCACTACCCGAATGGACCGGAATGGGACCAGCCGATCCAAACATTATTCCCCCGGTTCAGTAATGACGATGTCGCCTCTCTCAACAACACCCGACGTTGATGATTCAGCAGATGCCAACGCGGAATCACCCTCTTCGATTTCAAGGTTGCCGTTTAGTTTCGCCAACCGTTTCAAGGTGATGTTGGAGCAGGACTCCTCGGGCGAAACTCGGTTGTATTACTGCCCCAAGACGCCACTGACTGCGTTATTGGAAGTTCAACGCTCGCTGCAAACCAGGTCAACACCGTTGATACTAGAGCGATTGGAAAACGACGATTTCAATCACCGTCTCAGCGATGGTTACCAGCAAAGTAGCCAGGCCAACATGCAGTTGATGGAACAGATCGGCGATGAGGTAGACCTGTTCAAGCTGGTCGAAGAGCTACCCGAAAATGAAGACCTGTTGGCTGCCGAGGATGACGCGCCGATCATCAAGCTGATCAACGCATTACTGGCCGAAGCGATCAAAGAGGGCGCTTCGGATATCCATATCGAACCCTACGAAAAACGCCTGTCGGTACGACTACGAATCGACGGAGTGATGCGCGAAGTGCTATCGCCCAACTACAAGCTGGCGGCGCTGCTGATCTCGCGGATCAAGGTAATGGCCAAGCTCGATATCGCCGAAAAAAGGGTGCCGCAAGACGGTCGGGTATCGCTGAAAATTGCTGGCCGAGCGCTCGATGTTCGTGTCTCAACACTGCCATCAAACAATGGCGAACGAGTGGTAATGCGATTGCTCGACAAACAGGCTGCGGTACTCGACATGAGCCACCTAGGGATGCAGCCGGCAACGCTTGAGCAGTTCCAAAAGCTGCTGCAGCAACCCAACGGGATTATTCTGGTCACTGGCCCCACCGGCTCGGGCAAAACCACCACCCTCTACGCCGGATTGGGGATGCTCAACACCCCCGAACGCAATATTCTGACCGCTGAAGATCCGATCGAGTACACCATCGACGGCATCGGCCAGACCCAGGTCAACACCAAAGCCGGGATGACCTTCGCCAAGAGCCTGCGCGCGATGTTGCGACAGGACCCCGATATCCTGATGGTCGGCGAGATCCGCGACCTAGAAACAGCTGAGATCGCCGTACAAGCCAGCTTGACCGGTCACTTGGTGCTCTCGACCCTACACACCAACAACGCAGTTGGCGCGATTACCCGGCTGCAGGATATTGGTGTCGGTCCCTATCTGATTGCTTCTAGCATCAAAGGGGTACTGGCCCAGCGGCTGGTGCGCCGACTCTGTCAGCACTGCAAGCAACCGCATCAACTCACCCCCGAAGAGGCCTCATTAATCGGAGACGATAGCCTTGCAGGTGATCAGGTTTCCAAAGCTAAGGGCTGCCCCGCGTGCAACCACACCGGCTACCGTGGCCGCATAGGAGTCTACGAGTTGCTGGTCATCGACGAGGCGTTGGCCGAATTGATCCACGCAGAGGCCAGCGAGACCGAACTGTTCCGCTACCTACGGCAACAGATGGGCACACTGCAACACGAAGCCCGAGCACTGATCAGCCGGGGTATGACCTCGGTTGCCGAAGTCTCGCGTTCGATCCGCAGCGACTGATACCGCCATGA
>JBALWS010000125.1:0-12426 GCA_036960405.1 Halopseudomonas sp.
AAGCAGCACCATCGACGCCGGTTCGGCACGTAGCCTGAGCAAATCGGCCGAAGAGCGCGGCATCGAGTTTGTTGATGCACCGGTTTCCGGTGGTACCGCCGGTGCTGCTGCCGGTACGCTGGCCTTTATGGTCGGTGGAACCGACGCGGCTTTTGCCAAAGCGCTGCCTATTCTTGAAGCGATGGGTAAGAACATCTTCCACGCTGGCGGTGCCGGTGCGGGTCAGGTGGCCAAGGCCTGCAACAACATGCTGCTTGCGATCCATATGGCTGGTACCGCTGAGGCACTTAACATGGGCGTTAACAACGGTCTCGATCCAGCTGTGTTGTCCGAGATTATGCTCAAAAGTTCGGGCCGTAACTGGTCGCTGGAAGTCTACAACCCGGTTCCGGGTGTGCAGGAAGGTGTGCCTTCATCCAATGAGTATCAGGGCGGTTTTATGACCGACCTGATGTGCAAAGACCTGGGTTTGGCGATGGATGCTAGCCAGGCCAGCCGCTCACCGGTACCGATGGGGTCTGCCGCACGTGGCCTGTTTAATCTGCACCAGGCACAAGGCAACGGCCCGTTGGACTTCTCCAGTCTGTACAAGCTGTATCAGCAAAAGAGCTGATCGGGTAAGGCCAAAGCCTCTTGTTAGCAGGCTTTGGCCATGTATATTGTTTACGTTTGCGTAAAGTGGAGGTTTCAATGTCAGACCCGATTAAAGAGCTACTGCACGAATACCCGATCACGTTGCAGCTGCCGGTGCAGTGGGGCGATATGGACTCCTTCGGACACGTTAATAACCTGATCTATCTACGCTGGTTTGAGAGCGGTCGAATCGCTTACTTTGAGGCATTCGATGGCATGGACAGGGAAAAGAGCGGCGGTATTGGTCCGATTCTCGGGCATGTCGATTGTCGCTACAAAATCCCAGTCGAGTACCCTGATACCATCACCGTGGGGGTTCGGATCAGTGATATTGGCGAGGATAGAATTACCATGCATCAGCGCGTGGTCAGTCATCTGCATGGCAAGGTGGCCGCCGAGGGTAGCGGGGTGATGGTCTGTTTGGATTACGCCAAAGGAATCAAGGCTGCGGTACCGGAAAGCTGGCTCAAGGCGATCGCGAGGATCGAGGGTTAGTCAGATTTATGCAGTTAAAAATAACAATAAAGGAATGACAGAATGGGTTATCAAAGCGAATACAACGACTCACTCAACGACAAAGAAGCGTTTTGGGCTAAGCAGGCTGAAGCGATCGCCTGGTTTAAAAAGCCCAGCCAGATATTGACCGAGGCCGACTACGGCAGCCATCGCTGGTTTGCCGATGGCGAGCTCAACACCTGTCATCTGGCGTTGGATGTTCATGTTGCCGACGGTCGTGGCGAGCAGGTCGCGCTCTATTATGATTCGCCTTCGACCGATACCAAACGCGGCATCACCTACAATCAGCTACTTGCCGACGTTAAACGCTTTGCTGGTGCGCTCAAAGCTCAAGGGATAGAGAAGGGCGACCGGGTGGTGATCTATATGCCGATGGTGCCCGAAGCCGCTGTGGCGATGTTGGCTTGCGCGCGGCTTGGAGCGATTCACTCGGTGGTGTTTGGTGGTTTTGCACCTAACGAACTGGCGATCCGGATTGATGATGCGGAACCCAAAATGGTCATCACTTCGTCGTGCGGAATCGAGTTTGACCGGGTGATCGAATACAAGCCGCTGGTCGATCAGGCATTTGATCTGTCGGCGCATAAACCCGAACACTGCGTGGTGCTGCAGCGTCCGATGGCGCAGGCTGAGATGACGCCTGGTCGTGACCTGGACTGGCAGGCGTTCCAGGAAGGTGTAACTGATGCCGACTGTGTGCCGGTTGAGTCGACCCACCCGCTGTATATTCTCTACACCTCAGGTACGACCGGAAAGCCCAAGGGGATCGTTCGCGATCACGGTAGCCACGCGGTAGCGCTGATGTACGCGCTACGTAATATCTACGGTATGAACGCCGGCGATGTCTGGTGGGGCGCGTCCGATATCGGCTGGGTGGTTGGCCACAGTTTTATCGTTTACGGTCCGTTGATGGGCGGTTGCAGCGCCATCTTCTACGAAGGCAAGCCGATCCGTAGCCCGGATGCCGGTGCCTTCTGGCGGGTGATCGAGGAGTACAAGGTCAACTCTATGTTTGCCGCGCCGACCGCTTTTCGTGCCATTCGCAAGGAGGACCCCGAGGCGGCCTTGAGTAAGGACTATGACCTGTCCAGTTTGCGCTGGTTGTTTGTTGCCGGTGAAAAACTCGATTCTTCGACCTACAGCTGGCTCGACGGCGTACTTGGTGTGCCGGTAATCGATCACTGGTGGCAGACCGAAACCGGCTGGCCGATGACCGCGCCGCTGATGGGTGTCGAGCCGGTCCCAACCCGGTTGGGATCTACCTGTGTACCGGTACCGGGTTACGACATCCAGGTAGTTGATCAGGAAGGTAACGAGCTGGCTGCTGATGAACACGGCAATATCGTGGCTCGGCTACCGATGCCACCGGGTGTGGCGCAAACGATCTGGCAGAATCCGCAGCGTTTTCAGGAATCCTACCTGACCGCATTTCCCGGTTACTACCACACCGGCGACGGCGGTTTTAAGGATAAGGATGGCTATGTCTACATCACCGGTCGTACCGACGATGTGATCAACGTTTCGGGTCATCGCCTCAGCACCGGCGAGATGGAGGAGGTGATCGCCAAGAACGCCGCGGTGGCCGAGTGTGCAGTGATTGCGGTTGCCGATGAGATGAAAGGCCATGTGCCGGTCGGACTGGTGGTGCTCAAACAGGGGGTCGAGACCGACGATGCAGTGATTGAGCAGGAGCTGGTGGCGATGGTACGCGCCGAAGTCGGCCCGCTAGCGTGCTTCCGTAAAGCGGTGGTGGTGCAGCGCCTGCCTAAAACCCGTTCGGGCAAGATCCTGCGCGCGATCCTACGCAAGATCGCCGATGCCGAGGAGTTCGGCATGCCGTCGACGATCGATGATGAATCGATCTTGCCGGAGATTACCGAGACGATGACCGGCGCTGGATTGGGTAAGGCGTAAGTTGAGGCTCAGTCTGCAGGTGAGCCTCTAAACCTGTTACCGTCATAGAAGGGTGGAGTGAATTGTATTCGCTTCGCCTTTTTTTATAGCGGACCCTTTGTATAAGACCTGAATAGGACAACGTGCCGATGAATCATGACCGTTATCTGGATGATTTCAGCGTAGGCGAAAGCTTTGTTACGCCGGGTATCACCGTTACCGAAAGCGAAATTATCGATTTTGCGATGAAGTACGACCCGCAGCCATTTCATCTGGACGTCAACGCCGCAGCGGATTCGCTCTATGGTGGCTTGATCTCCAGCGGCTTTCAGACGTTGTCGCTAAGTTTTAGGCTGTTTGTCCAAAGCGGCATGCTGGCGGATTGCAGTATGGGTTCGCCAGGGATTGATGAGTTACGCTGGTTAGCCCCCGTACGGCCAGGCGACACTCTGCATACCGAGGTGGAAGTGCTGGAGGTAAAACCGTCTACGTCGAAACCGGATCGCGGTATTTTGCGGATGAGATACACATCGATCAACCAGCATGGAGACACGGTGTTGAGCTATATCATCAACCACTTTGTAAAGAGAAGGCCGGTCGCCGAAAAATAAATATCAGAATAACGGTGCAGATTGCCGAAGTTTGTCATAAGTTGTAGCAAATCTATACGAAGTTAGTGATTAAAGAACATGAACGACCACAGTATTATTCGTGAGTTTACGCTGCTGCAATCGGTGATCAATGCGATACCCGCGCCGATTTTTTTTAAAGATGCCGACGGGGTCTATCTGGGCTGCAATCAAGCTTTTGAGGAGTATGTCGGTAAAACTCGCGAAGAGTTGGTGGGAAAAGGCGTTTTTGAGCTGTGGGATCAACCCTTGGCGCAAAAATACTTTGAAGCCGACGATGCGCTGACGAAGGCCGGTGGCAAGCAGAGTTACGAAGCCCAAGTAAAATACGCCGATGGCACGCTACACGATGTGCTGTTTCATAAAGCGGTATTCCACTCTAAATCTGAAGATATTCGTGGCCTTGTCGGTGTCATTCTGGACATCACCGAGCGTAAACGTGCCGAAACTGAGCTAGAGAAGCTGGCAACCACCGATTCACTGACTGGACTCTACAATCGGCACTACCTGTACGCGGCGCTTGACGCTTGCTGCAAAAAAGCCAAGAGACGTGGCTCGGAGTTGGCGGTACTTTTTCTCGATCTGGATGGGTTCAAAGCCGTCAATGATTCTTATGGTCATGCTGTGGGTGATCAGCTGTTAATCGCGATTGCGCAACGTCTGCGTGAGTGTGTTAGAGAGTCTGACAATGTGGCTAGATTTGGCGGTGATGAGTTTATTGTTGTCATTGAAGATATCGATAATCGAGCTCAGTGTGAAAGGGTTGCAGAACAGATCCTTCACCGCTTTCGTCAACCTTTTTTCATCGAAAACAAACCATTAATGATAGGAACCAGTATCGGCATAGCGACCTACCCCGATAATGGGCTCGACTCGCAGAGTTTACTCAAAAATTCTGATTTGGCACTTTATCAAGCTAAGACAGATGGTAAAGGAAAATATTTCTGTTCAGAAGTATGACAGTGATAAAGGCGCCCATATGCCTCTGTTTTAACTTGGTTCAAGGGGATGATAACGCTCGATATCTGCACAGACCTGTTCAAACTCTTTGATACCAAACCATTGGTTTTTGATCTCGAATTGATCATCAAATAATACCCAGCTAGGGGTTCCCTGAAACTGGTTGTTGAGAAATGTTCGACCGCTGTGTAATACCGGATCTAGATAGCGTCCTAGCTTATCGCGTATCTGTTCCACCATTGCTGGTGACAGTGACTCTTGCTCCATGGCTTGCAACAGCCGCTGAGGAATCTCACTAACATTGGTCGCTGGCAGGAACCAGTCCATCAGCACCGGCACAGATATACGATAGGGCAGCATATGCTGGCCAAGACGGGCGTAGTGTTGCATTGAAGCGCCGACTAAAACTCTTTCATTGCATAAGGCAAGCGTGTTGAGCTGGTTGTTTAAAGCAAAGTCTTCAAATGCGGTTGATAGCGCGAATCCGTTCAAATACGGAAATCGATCTGTGAGCTGTTGCAGTTGTGGCAGTGCATACAGTAAGCATCCTGGGCAGTTTACCTGAAACACCAGCATCAGATTAACGGGTTGGATAGTTACCGTACCCTGTACCACTTCTCCAGGGACAAATGAGAGCTTGGCCACCGTTTCTGTTTCCATGGTTGATGATAGTTAAAGAGCCTACAGATAAGCCCACATACGCTTCTTCTGACACACCTCACACCTGAGGCGGACTGAATTCAGGTGACAGCATCTACTGGTATTCTAGCCCTTAGTGATAATTTTCTAAAAGCTGTAGCGAACGCCTAACGCGGCACTGAGGCCAAACTTAGCACTGCCGTCAAAATCGATATCAGGTGAAATCTGGCCGAAAGCGTTCCATCTTTTCTCAAAATTCCAATCAGCGCCAAAAGGCACTCTTAATCCATAATCTTCGTCCCAGCCAACAAAGGCACCCGCTCCGACATACCAGGTATAAGGTACATTGGTATCGAAACGTCCCTTCTTGACCAGGTAATCCGCCGCTATGCCATCGTTACCGATACTGACATTAACCTGATCATTAATCTGGGCGGTGATTCCCAGCCCCATATCGAAGCCAAAGCCAACTTTAACCCTCTCCGCTTCTGCGGAGTGAACGGGTGCCGACAGTGCCAAGGTGATAAGGGAATAGACGATTTTTTTGTTCATGTTTGCTCCTGTAGATATAAAACATGCTGTCATAGAGAGTAGACAAACTTTGTTATGCTGGCTCAGCTTACCGCTACCTTGCTAGAGCCTAAGAAACTAAGTTGCGGATAAATCCTATTAGATTGACAATGGTAGAGAATTTGGTTTGATAAATATCATTAAATCTAGAAAGGTTTTCTTTATTAAAGCCTTTTTTAGTTATGATTACGCCATTTTTTGTAGATTTGGAAAATAACGGCCTATGTTTTTGCGGTTAATGGATAGCGCCAAATTGGTGCTTTTGACTCTGCTGGTGCTGCCGGCTGCCGCGGCTGAACGGCAACTGACATTATCCTATTTTGATAGCCCTTTTCAAAACCTGCATGTTGATATCATGGCGGAGGCGTATCAAGGGTTGGATATCGACGTGAAGTTTATCAACTTACCGAGCAAACGCGCACTGGTCTCCTCCAGCAAGGGGCTGGTAGACGGTGAAACCAACCGCATCGGTAAAATCAAAGCCAAGTTTCCTTCGCTAATACAGATACCGATACCGATGCATCCGCTAGTTGGGGCTGCTTATAGTTTGGACGGCAATTTGAATATCAAACACTGGCAAGACTTGAAGCCCTATCGAGTTGGAGTGTTGCAGGGGGTGCCGTTCTATGAAAAGCCGACTCAGGGAATGAATCGTCTCTATGCCAATAATTATAAGCAGCTGTTTGAGTTGTTGGTGCGAGGACGGGTCGATGTGGTGGTAGGTACCACGTTTTCGTCTGAGCAAACCATCAATCAGCAGTTTGCCGATGCCGGAATCATCCAGGATGGTTCGGTCTTGATACATATCGAAACCTTCCATTATCTGCATCAGAAAAACAGTGATCTGGTCCCCGCGATCACTCGTGCGTTGCAGCAGATGCGCGATAGCGGAAGAATTGACCAGATTGTCGCAGACAATTTACATTAAAGCGGGTCTCCTACCGCTCGATTAACCGAGTTCGCTCGGGTCAATGACTACGCCTAGCGAACGTTTGTCGATCATCTTCTTCTCTTTGAATACCTTGTAACGGAAGGTGACTTTCTTACCTAGCTCTATCTCCAGCTCTTTGTCGCCAGAGAGGTAGCCGTAGACTTCACCGTCGATGGTCAAATCGTGGGTGTAGTAAGGAGGCATACCGACCCATTCGTTGTGAGGGCCGTCGGTTTCAACGGCTTCTAAAATGCCTCGGCCGATGAGCTTTGGCGCTTGAGCCTTGCCTTTGCCACGTTTGAAATTGCCTGCCATGTTGTCTCTCTATGTTGGTTGCTACCGCTGCGGATATGAATGCGGGTTGCCTTGAACACTATCGGCATGTGGGGGGACCGGTAAAGTGAGCGGTCGAGATGTTCACATTCAGACCGATGCGCTCGCTAACCGATAGCTGGCTGCACCTTAGCAGACTATTTGGAGCCTGCAAGCTATTCGAGTGGTATTGGCTTATCTTGGTGTGGTGATATAAAGCATTTTGCGGCTTTTGGATTGGCTTCGCATTATCCTTTGCGGCCCGATCCGTTTGGCTATATGTAAAAATAATAATTATAAAATGATGAAGATGGCTAGACGTGTCCCTCCTGTTCTTCACTTAATCGGATTGCTGCTGGCGGTTTGGTCAACACCTGTCGCGGCGCTGGATAAGGTCTTCCTGCAACTCAAGTGGGTCCATGCATTTCAGTTTGCTGGTTACTACGCTGCTAAGGCGAAAGGTTATTATCGTGATGCGGGGCTTGAGGTTGATATTCGCCCGGCGCAACCGGGTATGGATGTTCCCGGCAGTGTGCTCAAAGGGGAGGCAGAATATGGTGTCGGCACCAGCTCGCTGCTGTTAGAGCCGCAAGGCGGGCAAACCGGTAGTGGTACTGGCTGTCATTTTTCAGCACTCGCCGTTGATCCTGGTCGCTCGAGAATACAGCTCTACTCAGGGGATTCACGATATCGTCGACAAGCGCGTGATGCTTGAACCGCAGTCGGACGAAATTTTTGCCTATCTAAAGCAAGAGGGAGCTCCCGCTGATCGATTGCAGCTACTCGAGCACAGCTTTGATCCTCAAGACCTGATAGATGGCAATATTGATGCCATGTCCGCGTATGCTACCAACGAACGTTTTTTTTAGAAAATTCAAAATTTTCCTACCAGACCTACACTCCACGATCGGTTGGGATCGATTTTTATGGCGACAACCTATTCACCAGTGAGCGTGAGATTCGTCAACATCCTGCTCGAGCTAGGGCGTTCCGTGCTGCCAGTCTTAAGGGGTGGCAATTTGCTATGCAGCATCCAGACGAAATCATTGAGCTGATTCTGGCCGAATACCCCACCGAATACTCGCGCGATTTTCTTCAATTTGAAGCGCGGGAGATGACCTCGTTGTTATAACCGCTGTTGGTTGAAATGGGTTATATGAACAGCGGTCGTTGGCGGCATATCGCCGATACCTATGCAGGTCTGGGGATGCTGCCAGCCGAGTTCTCACTCCAGGGTTTCTTGTATGACCCCAACCCTCAACGAAATTTTTGGTGGCTGTATTCTGCGTTAATCATAGGTCTGTTAGTCATCTTTGTTTTCGGCGGTGTCACGGCATATATCTATCGAACCAATCGCAAACTGGATCGTGCGCTGGTCGAAAGTAAGCAGGCTGAGGAGTTGATCTGGAATCAAGCCAACCTCGACCCGCTGACGAATCTTCCTAATCGGCGTATGTTTCGAGATCGTTTGTTGCAGGAGATGAAGAAATCGGATCGGTCGGGTAAGAAGCTGGCGCTGATGTATCTAGACCTGAATCGTTTCAAAGAGGTTAACGACATTCATGGTCATGACAAGGGCGATCAATTGCTGGTGGATGCGGCTACACGATTGCAACACTGTGTGCGCGAGGTCGATACGGTCGCTCGTTTAGGCGGCGATGAGTTTACTATCATCATGGGCGATCTACAAAGCCGAAGCGTTGATCCGCTGGCAGCACCCGCAACGCGGTCTGGTTAGCCCGCTAGACTTTATCCATGTCGCCGAGGAAACCGGCAGTATTGTCGAGATCGGCGATTGGGTTTTCCGAGAAGCGACTCGGCAATTAAGCCAGTGGCGCCATCGGTATAGCCCCGATCTGGGGATGAGTATCAACACCTTGCCGGTTCAGTACCATCATAGTGGCGATATTTTGGCGCAGTGGTTTGCGCATATTGAACAGCTTGATCTTCCCGGGCAGTCGATCATTGTGGAGATTACCGAAGGGATGTTGATGGGTAATCACGCCGAAATCACCGATAAACTATTGGCTTTCAGGGATGTGGGCATTCAGGTGGCGCTGGATGACTTTGGTACCGGTTACTCGTCACTCTCCTATCTGAAAAAATTTGATATCGACTTCATCAAGATCGACCAGTCGTTTGTTAGAAATCTCGAAGCCGATTCCAGTGATCTGGTGCTGTGCCAGGCGATTATCATCATGGCGCACAAACTGGGGTTGAAGGTCGTAGCCGAGGGGGTCGAAACCGAGCAGCAGCGCCAACTGTTTGCCGCCGCGAATTGCGATTACGGCCAGGGTTATCTGTTTTCTAAGCCGGTTTGTGCCGAGGAGTTTGCTGAATTGTTAGCAGATTCTACAGGGCGAGCTGAACCTCTTCCGGATAGTGCTTAACAATTCTAGTTAAGTCCTTACTTAAGCCTCCATATACGGCGCAGATGATCGCCATGTCTGTCTTTAACTTTTTTCTATAGGGTTAAGGCGGCTGCGAGCGTTTATTTCTGTTTTGCTTATTTATTGTTACTGCCGCCTGTGGCTATACTCAGGGTCACGCCGACTGGATGGCACAAAGTGTAACTTTGAACGGGGAATAGGCTCTATGATTCAAGATCTTAAGGGTGAAGAAACGTGGCGCTTGTTTCGTATTTTGGCAGAGTTTACCGAAGGCTATGACCGGCTCTCCGATATCGGCTTTGCCGTGTCCGTGTTTGGCTCGGCCCGAATTAAACCGGACTGTCCCTACTATCAGCAGGCTGAAGCACTATCGCGACGCTTGGCGGAAGAGGGTTTTACCATCATCACCGGTGGTGGCCCGGGAATCATGGAGGCAGGCAACAAAGGGGCTCACGAGGCAGGGGCACTATCGGTTGGGTTGAACATTCAACTACCGATGGAGCAAAATCCCAACCCTTATCAGAATCGATCGCTCGACTTCCGTTATTTCTTCGCCCGCAAGGCGATGTTCGTCAAGTACTCGGTCGGTTACGTCTGTATGCCGGGCGGTTACGGTACCCTGGATGAGTTCTTCGAAGCGTTAACACTGATGCAAACATTGAAAATCTATCCGCTGCCGTTGATTCTGTTCGGTAAAGAGTTCTGGCAGGGACTGATGGATTGGATGGAGGCCGGACCGCTCAAGCACGGACTGATCTCACCTGAGGATCTGGATATTATTACCGTGACCGACGATATCGAGGAGGTGATTAGCGCCATCTCGGCACATCGAACCTGGAAGGAGCAGCAGATCGCGCTGGCTCAAAACAGCCTCAATCAAGGGGTTTGATAGTCGGACCGAACATAAACTCAGGGATAAGGCGATGAAGCTACGATTAACGTCTGGACTGCTGCTGTCGGGTGCGCTATTAAGCGGCAGTTCGATAGCCGGTGAAGTAGAGATCGTCGAGGCCGTGGCTCAGCGTCACGGCGCGCAGTGGCAGTTCGATGTGACCTTACGGCATGCTGATAGTGGCTGGGATCATTATGCTGATCGCTGGCGAATTATTGGTCCGCAAGGGCGTGAATTGGGCGAGCGAATTCTGTACCATCCTCACCAGCATGAACAACCCTTTACCCGCAGCTTGAGCGGCGTGGAGCTGCCAGACGGTACCCGCTCGGTTGAGATCGAGGCGCACGATTCGGTGCACGGTTGGGCGGCAACGCGTTACACACTAACGATTGATGATAACTAACGGATAATTTATTGATGGTCGATGCGGCTAGAGAGCAGGGCACAATTTCAGCAATCATCGCGCGCTTTAATAGCCATCGCCTGCCGAGAGTGTTGGAGGTGAAAGCACGGGTGCTCAAGGGCGAGCGACTGGGTGAATTCGACCTGAGATACCTCGAGCGTGTGGTTCGCGATATCCGCCACCTGCAGCATTTATCGCAAAACAACCCGCGTTACCAGGCACTGTTTGCCCAGGTGATCAGCCTTTACGCCGAAGTGACCGCTGCCGCGCTGGAAAATGAGCGCTTAAACAATCGGCCTTAGTGCTGTTTTGGCGGCTCCCGCTCCAACTCTAGCTTCAACTTCGATCGATTAATCGCATATTATTTCAGGGGTCGCTCTCATGGGCATAATCAACGGACTAAAGCGCCAGTTAAGATCAGTTATCCAGTGGGATAACGATCACAACGACATGCTGTTTTACCAGTGGACCGACAACGGCGACGAAATAAAGAACGCTTCCAAGATAGTCGTCGGACCGGGTCAGGGCTGTATCTTTGTTTATCGCGGTAAGGTTAAGGCGATGCTGCATAAGGAAGGCGTCTACCCGCTTCAAACGGCCAACATTCCTTTTATCACCACCCTGAGTAAGTTCATGCAGTTTTTTGAAAGTGAACATAAGGTGGGGATCTATTTTTTTAAGAAAGCCAAGGTGCTCGATCAAAAATGGGGCACCAGCTCGGCGATCAAATACCAAGACCCTAAATACGACTTTCCAGTCGGCCTCAAGGCCTACGGCAACTACAGCTATCAGCTGGCTAATCCGCGTAGCTTCTTTGTCAATGTCGTGGGCGGGCGTGAATCGTTTAGCATCGCCGACCTGCGGCAGGTGATGTCCAAGCGCATTATTCATCCACTCAGTGATTACTTGGCCGAGAGCCAGTTTAGTTACGCCGAGATCGATGCCAATCGTGAAGAGGTGGCCCAAGGGATGGCGACAACCCTGCAGCAGGATTTTGATAAGCTGGGTTTTCGCATTACCGATTTTCGCATTGAAGGCACCGATTTTGACGAGGACACCCTGGCTCGGGTCAACCGCATCGCCGATGTTACCGCCGACGCTTTTGCCGCCAAAAAAGCGGGCGTCGACTTTGCCGAACTGCAGCGACTCGAGGCCCTGCGTGATGCGGCGGCCAATGAGAATGGCGCAGCCGGTGCTGGAGTGGGGATAGGCGCCGGTATCGGCATGGGTCAACAGATGGCGCAATCGATGTCGCAACCCGCTGCCGCTGATGCGGGCGATGATATTATCGGCAAGCTCGCCAAACTGAAAACACTGTTTGAAAATCAGTTGATTACCGAGCAAGAGTACACGGCTAAAAAAAGCGAGCTGCTGGATAAGCTGTAACGAAGGGACCTCCCTGTGGCAAGGTGTCGACACTGCTCAGCCCCGATGCGAGCAAATAACCAACTCTGTGAATATTGTGGTGTACGCAACGACGTAGATCTGCATGGGCGTCTGAGCTTTCATCTGATAAAACCTGAGTCGGAGCGACTTTGCCCCGATTGTGAAACCGCAATGCAAACCATCGATCTTAAGATCGGCGGTAAATTCTATATCGAGCGCTGCCAGAGCTGTTTCGGGCTTTTTTTTGATACCGGCGAAATCGATGATCTGCT
>JBALWS010000126.1:0-12425 GCA_036960405.1 Halopseudomonas sp.
AGAAAAACGGTTTCGGTTTGGCATTGTCAGAGCGCGGGCGTATAGCCGCTTATTAGCCCTGGCTACCTATCTCAGCGACCAGTTAGATGAAGCTGCATTGGCCAATCGTGCGGGGCTGACCGGGCTCGAACTGCTGGCATTTTGCAACCTCCACATCGATGCGCTGGTCAAGCAGATCAAGACCAGTCGCACAGAGTACAAACGCCTCTACCCGGTACTGGACCAAGCCTTGGCACTCTACCACTTAGCCTATATCGCCAATCGAAAGACCGATCGTGAGTATCAGGATTTTCAATCTGCGGTGAAACGCTGGAAGAAAAAACTGTCCGGGCTGCAAGACCAGGAGGTCGGGTTCCAAGAAGAGGGGCACGCACGGGGATTACAGATAGTCGAAGACAGCATCTATCTGCTCGACCGTGACAAGCTCAAGGTCGTACAAGCCTTATCACGCCATTTCCGTCACCAACGTCGCACCCTCGAAGACCCTGCCAAGAAACTACGGTCAGCGAAGCAGTTGGCGATCCGCGTCGCCCTGGCACTGGACGAGACGATTAACCTTCGTCGCCCCGAAGTTCAACGAGCGATCTACAACGCTAACACCATCAATATGGGGGTCTTCGAGCGCGACCTGAGTACCAAGACCAAAATCGGTTGGGGTGAGGCGCTATCCAAGGAGATCGAGAAAGATATGCGTAGTGCCTCGCAAGATCTCGTGGCCGCGATCTATCGCTTTTATGGACTCAAACTAGACCCGCAATCAAGACAGCAACTGGCCGAACGCTATGGCGCATCGGATGAGCAGCTCAACGTGGCCTACCAAGCTGGAAGGGATCAATTGTCCTACCATCAGCGGCTGCCTGCCCGTCCTTTCTCGGTCCCTCGTGCATCCCTAGAATGGCGCTTAGCGCGTAACAAGCCGAGCCGATAGTCGCCACAACGGGCCTATTCACTGTGGCTGCTAGCTCGATCCACAACCGGACTCAAGTCGGCCACGTCGGCCGCTGGAGTATAGAGTTTGACCCGTCCCTGCCTGCCTCTGACTTCGGTTTCGGCGACAAATGCCAAGGCCACACCCTCCAATTGGTCGGCGGTGAATTCGCTGATCAAAATACGGGTGCCGAACTGTTTGTTCAAGGCTTCGAGTCGCGCCGCCAAATTGACTGCATCACCGTGCACGGTGTAATTAAGCCGCTCGCTAGCCCCGACACTGCCGGCCACCAACTCTCCACTGTTGACTCCGACCCGACAGCGCAGCGTGTGGCCGCAAAATTGTTGCGTGTTGACGCCTTGCTGGATCGCCAATGCGCTCAACCAAGCCTGCCGGGCATGCTGCGGATCGGTGATAGGGACGTTATAGGTTGCCAGTACCGCGTCGCCTTGAAACTGTGTCACGACCCCATTGTGGGCCTCAATAATTTCCACCACCATCGAGAAGTAGGCATTCAAGACCTCGACCAAGCGGCCGGGTTCTAGCTGTTGGGTCAGAGAGGTGAACCCCTCGATATCACAAAACAACACGGTTGCCTGGCACTGCTTGGGTTGTAACTGGCCCTGATGGCTCAACAGTTCTCGGGCGATAGCTTGAGGTACATACTGGCCAAACAACCGCTGACTGGCCTCGCTTTGGCGTAACTGTTCGAGCATCCGGTTGTAGGCATGCGAGACCCGATCGAACTCTCGAATTTGGCTGCCAGGCAGTTCGACTATCTCGGTTAGTGGCTGCTGGCCAATGGCATCAAATCCGGCCACGGTCCTATCTACCACCAATCCAATGCGGCGGCTAACGGTCACCACCAGCACTAACAGTACAACAATAAGCAGCAAGCCGATGGCTACCACTTGCCAGATTCGGGCAACTTCTTCGGAAATGGAGTCCAACTCCATATAAGCGCCGACAGTCCACGGCTGATTGCCATACCGCAGGACTTCCCGGGTCAGATAGATAAACTCCTGTTGCTCAATCTGCAGAGTGGAAGCTTGGGTCGAGTCCGACTGAAACCATTCAACGGGGCGACGATTCGGATTCCAGAACTGCTGCAACACGACATTATCCAGCTGCTCCAGGCTCGGCAGTTGCTCCTCCCGATCCAAGTTTGATGTAGCCTCCTGCCCCTTATGCGAAGAGGCCAATAGCTGATTGTGGCCATATAAAATAAAGAGCTGAGCTGGAGACGCTTCTGACAGCTGGGCAACAAATTCGGTCAACCGAGCCACGGTGATGGTAGCGACCAGTAATCCTACAAAATCATTATTGCGGTAGACCGGTTGAATTAACGGCAGCACCACCCGTTGCAAGCTGGGGCTCCACATCGGTTTTAACCATTGAGCCCCGATAGGAGGATGCTCTAACAAAGGAGAGAGGGTCGACGACCTCCGCTCATACCAGGCGTTGATGCTAACCCGGTGATCATCGCGTCCCACCCAGGTTCTACCCCGGTCTTTCTCGATCCATAGCAACCCCATCACCTGCGGCGTGGCAGCCACCCCGCCTTCTAATAGCAGACTGATGGAGCGTTTGTTATCAATCGTGAAGTCACTGTCAGACAAGGAAGCGGCGATATATTCCAACTGGTGTTCGACCGGTTGCAACTGACCATCGATCCGACTTACTAGTGAATCCATCTGACTGCTGGAAAGGCTCGATAACAACACCTGAGTATTGTGCCGTGCACTGCTGACGCCGAGGTAGAGTACCACCCCCAGACCAACCAACATCAACAACCCAAACCCCCAGCTCAATAAGCGGGTAAACGATATCTGTACGCTCAATCCGCCACCTTCACCAACTGCGCGGTCACCTGCCGTAGTGGCTCACCACTCTGCAAACGCCGATACTCCAACAACAATCCTTGATCGTTCAGGGTACGGTTGTAGATCTGCATCTGATAGCCGCCATCGCTGGTGATGGTTAGCGAGTGAACGGTCAAGGTATTACCTTTGATTCTGGCCCAAACATAGGGATCACCCTTGAGCGGATCCAGACTGATCTGGGCGCCAAAGACGTTGGTTTTCATCGCTGACGAGTAGATATTTTGACGCCGACTAGGCAGAAAATTGATGCGGTATTCCTTACGCTGAGAACCCTGAGATTTGTGAATCACCGTGGCCCAACTAACAAAAAAACCCGCCGACCCACTCGGCCCTATCGTCACACTCAGGTCTCGATCTGCGGCAGCCTGGCCGTTGACATGACCAATATACTGGCCATAAAAAGCTTTTATTGGCTGCGCTTGGACCGTGGTCGTTAAAAAACTTAACCACAGTAGCCCCGCTATCCATACCAGAGATTTCGCTCTCATCATCACAACCACTCTTTTTTATACTAGCCTGAACAGACTAGTTCATTAAGATATAGCACCTCTATCGCTATCGCCCTCAATCCGCCGATAGATTTTTGATAACTATTAATTATCAATCCGTTAACCTTGCATATCTAGACGAATGACATATGTTTTCTATAGCGCTTTCAAAAAAGGTATCCCATGGCAGAGGATCAAACTTCCCCGCCTCTATTAGAAGTCCGGCAACTGGCCGTCGAATTCCAGATGCACGGTGTAGCTATACCTGCGATCAAGGACCTATCATTTAGTTTACGGCCGGGTAGCACGCTAGCCCTGGTAGGCGAATCAGGCTCGGGGAAGACGGTCACCTCACAGGCGATCCTCGGTATTCTTCCCCGTACTGCCAGCATTACCCACGGTCAGATACTGTTTACCCGTCCCGGAGAGGACACCATCGACATCGCCAGCCTGGATCCTGATGACCCGGCCATGCGTCAGATTCGTGGCGACAAGATTTCGATTATCTTCCAAGAACCGATGGTGTCATTGTCATCGATGCATACGATCGGCAACCAGATTATGGAAGCGATGCAGTTGCATCGCCGTTGCTCCAAAGCCGATGCGACCCGAGTGACCTTGGATATGCTCAAATTGGTCGGGTTTCCCGAGCCCACTCGCGCCATCAAGCGTTACCCGTTTGAACTCTCTGGAGGGCTCCGTCAACGCGCCATGATCGCCATGGCACTGATCTGTCGGCCTGCGCTTTTAATCGCCGATGAACCGACTACCGCACTGGATGTAACGGTGCAGGCTCAGATTCTCAAACTGATCAAAACGTTGCAGCAGGAACTGGGGATGGCGGTATTACTGATCACCCACGACCTAGGCGTAGTCGCGAATATGGCCGACGATGTGGTGGTGATGTACCACGGCGAGGTGATGGAGCGAGGATCGGCCAAAGCACTGTTTAACTCACCCCGCCACCCTTACCTTAAAGCGCTGTTCGGGGCGGTACCGCATTTCGATATGCATGAAGGGGAGCGGCTGCAGCCGATCAGGGAACTCACTAACGATACCTTGCAGGTCGACCAGCTTCGTGTCCCTTGGACCGAACAGCAGAAACAGGCCGGGCCGCATCTGCGCATCAGCAACCTGAGCAAATCGTTTGGTGAGCGCAAAAGCCATTGGTTTTCCCGCGCAGAGATTAGCCACACCCACGCCGTCAGCAACGTCAGCCTGGATATTCATTGCGGCGAATGCTTTGGCTTAGTCGGAGAGAGTGGCTGCGGTAAAACCACCCTTAGCAAGATGCTGATGTGCGCCCTCAAGCCAGATCAAGGCAAGATCATTTATAACGACCGAGGCAAAATGATCGACCTGATCAAGCTTAAAGGAGAGGCACTACGCGCTTTTCGTCCCAAGATGCGGATCGTCTTTCAAGACCCTTTCAGTTCACTCAATCCAAGAATGACGGTGCTGAACATACTGCTCGAGCCGATGCTGATTAGCGCTACCGGCAATTCTCAATCCAGATTGCAACGCGCTAAAGAGCTGATGGCGCTGGTCGGACTCGACCCGCGTTTTCTCAACCGCTACCCACATAGTTTTTCCGGTGGTCAGCGACAACGTATCAGCATCGCCCGCTCGCTGGCCTTGGAGCCGGAGCTATTAATTTTTGACGAACCGGTATCGGCGCTGGATGTCTCGGTTCAAGCGCAGATCCTTAACCTGCTCAAAGACCTGCAGCACGAGCTGGGGTTGACCTATCTGTTTATTTCCCACAACTTGGCCGTGGTCGATTACATCGCCGATCGAATTGGGGTGATGTGTCGCGGCCAACTGGTAGAGGTTGGCAAACGCGAGCAGATCTTCCGTAATCCGCTGCACCCCTACACCAACGCGTTACTGGCGGCGGTCCCCTATCCCGACCTGTCTCGTCCGTTAAACTTTGAACTGCTGGAATCCGGTCGCCACGACGACCCCGCGCTCTGGCCGTCACCCTATTTATCTGAGCCCGGTAAGGAACTCGAACTGGTTGAAATCGAGCCCGACCATTTGGTTCGCCGTCAAGCCGAGACGGTATTCGAGCCGAGTGTGATGTCATGAACAAAGCGATCCGGTTGGCAGTTTGCTGCATCACTTGGCTGCTAAGTTTGAACTCAACGGGCTATGCTCTGGAGCTCAAAGAAACGCCTATTTATGCCGATCAAGTCAGTGCCGCAACCCTGCCGCCGATAGCGGAGAGGCTGCCACAAACACCTTACGTGGATCACCTCGAGCTGCTTGACCAGCGCCAACTGGGAAAACCAGGCGGTACGATCAATTTGCTGATGGCTAAGGCCAAAGATGTTCGGCAGATGGTGGTCTACGGCTACGCCAGGCTGGTCGGTTTTAATGAAGAACTGGAACTTGAAGCGGATATACTGCAAAACGTCGACGTCAAAGAGGGGCGAATTTTTACCCTAACCCTTCGCCCAGGTCATCGCTGGTCCGACGGACACCCCTTTACCAGCGAGGATTTTCGTTACTATTGGGAAGACGTGATCAACAATGAACAACTGTACCAGTTTGGGCCGCCCAAGCAGTTGATGGTCGATGGTCAACTAGCCAAGTTTGACGTCATCGATCGATTCACCGTGCGTTATAGCTGGGACCAGCCCAATCCGGATTTTCTGCTGGCTTTAGCCGGCCCGGGCCCGTTGTATATCTATCGCCCCGCCCATTATATGAAGCAGTTTCATCCCGGCTTTACCGATCCCGAAACGCTTAAAACACGTATTATCGAGGCCAAAACCAAACGAAAAACCTGGACTGCACTGCACCAGCGCAAGGACCATCAATACAAATTCGACAACCCGGAACTACCGACGCTGCAGCCCTGGATACCCGTCACACCGCTGCCTTCTGAGCGGTTTCGTTTTGTCCGCAACCCTTATTACCACCGTATCGATACCCAAGGCTACCAGCTCCCCTACCTCGACGAGGTGATCATCGACCTGGCCAGCAGTAGGCTGGTACCGGCAAAAACAGGTTCCGGAGATTCCGATCTACAAGGCCGCTACCTGAGCATGGGCAACTACACCTTCCTTCACGAGGGCGCCCAACGTAATAGCGTTAATGTATTGTTATGGCGTACCACTCGCGGCTCGCAACTAACGCTTTATCCCAACCTCAATGCCAATGATCCAGTTTGGCGAAAATTGTTCCACAATGTGGACTTCCGCCGGGCAATGTCATTGGCGATCAACCGCCATGAAATCAATCAGGCGATCTACTTCGGCTTAGCCCTCGAGGGAGCCGACAACCTACTGCCCGAATCACCGCTCTACAAGCCCCAATACCGCAACCGCTGGGCCGATTACAAGCCGGAGGAAGCCAACCGAATGCTCGACGCGATCGGCCTGACACAACGGGACCATCGAGGCATCCGCTTACTACCCGACGGTCGTCCTATGGAGATCATCATCCAATCCGCCGGAGAAAGCACCGAAGAGACCGATATTCTGGAGCTGATCCACGATAGCTGGCTCAACGCTGGGATCAAGATCCACACCAAACCGACCGCTCGAGAAGTGTTCCGCAACCGCGTGTTCTCGGGTGATGCGCTGATGTCGGTTTGGACAGGACTGCCCAATGCCATTCCTTCCGCCAGCATGAGCCCGGCTCACTTAGCCCCCACCTCGCAGCAACAACTGCAGTGGTCACAATGGGGCAAATACCATGAAACAGGACAAGGTGATCCCCCCGACAACCCTGCTGTTCAACAACTGCTAGAGCTCAACGATCAGTGGCGCTGGAGCACCGATAACAGCCAGCGGGAGTCGATCTGGCACCAGATGCTCGATCTCTACTCGGACAACGTCTTCACTATCGGCACGGTAGCAAGGGTGCTACAGCCCATCGTAATACGGCGTAACCTGCGTAACTTGCCTTCAGACGGGCTTTGGAACTGGGAGCCCAACGCCTATTTTGGTGTCTATCGGATGGACAGGTTTTGGCTTGATGAGATGGCGACCTCAGCCGCTATCAGTCCGGTGGAGGAACGCTGATGGCTCGCTATATTCTCAACCGGCTGCTACTGATGATCCCCACGCTGATCATTATCAGCTTTATCATCTTCGTCATCATTCAACTGCCCCCTGGCGACTATCTCGAGAGTTACATCTCTGAGCTGGAGAGCCAGGGGGAGTCAATAGACCCGTTGCAGATCAAGATGTTGCGTCAGCAATACGGCCTCGACGAACCGTTTCTAATGCAGTACCTGACCTGGTCTACCGGGATGCTGCACGGTGACTTTGGATACTCTTTTGAATACGGTTTACCGGTATCCGATGTGGTGGGCGACCGACTGTTTTTAACCACTATCATCTCGATCTTCACCATTATCTTTACTTGGCTGGTGGCCTTTCCTATCGGTATGTACTCGGCCACCCACAAATACAGTTGGAGCGATTACAGCCTGACTTTCTTAGGCTTTCTTGGACTCGCCACCCCCAATTTCCTGTTGGCACTAGTGATGCTCTATTTTGCCAACGTGACCTTCGGCACCTCAATCGGCGGACTGATGGATGCCGAGTATATCAACCAACCCTGGAGTTGGAACAAGGTCAAATCGGTGCTCGAGCACCTGTGGATTCCGGTAGTAGTTATCGGTACCTCAGGCACAGCAGGGATGATCCGGCGACTGCGTGCTAACTTGCTCGATGAGCTACACAAGCCCTATGTGGTCACGGCACGCGCCAAAGGCGTGCCGCCATTTCGGCTGCTGGTGAAATATCCGCTAAGGGTTGCTCTTAATTTCTTTATCGCCGACATCGGCAACATGCTACCGAGCATTATCTCCGGTGCAGAGATCGTCGCTGTAGTGATGTCACTTCCCACAACCGGTCCTATCCTGATCGCGGCACTGCAAAGCCAGGACATGTACTTGGCGGGGTCGTTCTTGATGTTCCTAGCCCTACTCACGGTCATCGGAGTACTTATTTCAGATCTGGCCCTGGCACTTCTTGATCCTCGAATTAGATTGTACGGGGAGGCCCGCTGATGCGCCAAAACCCAACTGAGAAAGGCGCTGCCTCCACGCAACTAACCGGCCAGGCTCTGCGAGAACACTGGGTCACCGATAGTCCGTTTGACCCTCAAAGTATTGCTGCCATCTCGGCTGATCAGGAGAAATACTACTTTGCCTCGCAGTGGCAATTAATCTGGTGGCGTTTCAAGCGTCATCGTCTGGCGTTGATCTGTGGGATATTTCTGTTCCTGATGTATGCCTCAATTCTGATCAGTGAGTTCATGGCCCCCTACGCCTTACCTACCCGGCATACCGATTTCATTTACTCACCGCCGCAGCCGGTGCACCTGATCCATGAAGGCGAGTTTGTCGGGCCATTCGTCTACGGCTGGGATTATCAATTGAACATGACCAAGCTACTGCGCGAATACAGCGAAGACCGCAGTCAGGTATACCCACTTGAGTTTTTCTGTAAAGGCGACCCCTACCAACTGCTGGGGATCTGGGACGGCGATAGCCACCTGTTTTGTGCTCCAGAAGGGGCAACCCTATTTATCCTGGGCACCGACCGGCTTGGCCGCGATATGCTGTCACGTATCACCTATGGTGCCCGCGTCTCACTGACTATCGGCCTGATCGGTATCATCGTCAGCTTTACCCTGGGTATCATCATCGGTGGCCTAGCAGGTTATTACGGCGGCTGGCTCGATTCTGTCGTGCAGCGGATCACCGAAGTGATCCAGTCTTTTCCTCAACTGCCATTGTGGATGGCTCTCTCCGCCATATTGCCGGTTACCTGGAGTCCGCTCTGGGTGTTCTTTGGCATCACCCTGATTCTAGCTATGCTCGATTGGACAGGGCTGGCACGAGCAGTACGCTCCAAGCTGTTAGCACTGCGCGAAGAGGATTACTGCCTAGCGGCCCAGCTGATGGGCGCTAGACCTAGACGAATTATCGGACGTCACCTGTTACCGGGATTATTCAGCCATCTGATCGCCTCCGCAACGCTGTCAATTCCGGCGATGATTCTAGGGGAAACAGCACTGAGCTTCCTCGGTTTGGGTCTGCGTCCACCGATCACCAGTTGGGGAGTGCTGCTAAATGAAGCCCAGAACATTAACGTGGTGGCGATCTATCCATGGCTGATGTTCCCGGTGGTTCCGGTGATTATCATCATTCTGGCGTTTAACTTTTTTGGCGATGGTCTAAGAGACGCCGCTGACCCTTATTAGCGATAACTAACAGGGACAGACAGATGGGAGGAAATTTGCTACTTCAGCGAGGGGTCGTGAACCACTTCGCGTTGACGGTAGCACAAGCCCCCCCCTTGGTATTCGCGTCGGGTTTTGAGTCGCTGCCCCGCAATCACTACGTTGACGTTGGGGTAGATAGTCGTCGTAGACACGACCCTAGCGGCTTCCAGTCGTTCTGCTTCCTGTTGCTCCAACCGCTCTATTTTCTGCGCTAACGCCACCGTTTCTTGAGCTGTATGATTGATAGTATTGACAATCTTGGCCAATTTTTCTTGCCGGGCTGGCCCTTTAGGTAGCATCTTAATCTTGGGTAAAATCTGTTGAAGATCATCAATCAGTCGCTGTTTAAGCTCTAACTGCTCCGTCGCAATCTGAACCTGATCGTGAAACTCCTTCACATCGGGGCAAAGCTCAACCTCGGTCGGGACAAAAGCTTCGGTACCAAAAATGCCACAGCACACTTGGTTTCCCGCTCGCGTTACGCCGCCAATCAGCTTACTGTTTCGGTCACCGCCCTTGCCGATGGCGATATCACCAACGGTACTGGCCATACAATGCAGCAGCTGTTTATCGACACTGATACCGGCCACGGCCTCAAGCCGGGCATACTGAGCAAACCCCAAACTCAGATGCCCCTGAGCCTTAAGCGAACAACTCAGGTCCTCACTATTAAAGTGCTGGTCATCGCCTTGGCGTTGATTACCCACCACACCTTTACGAACCAGAATATCACCACCCGAATCGACTTCGGAGAAGTAAACCGATCCGCCCACGGTCACATCCCCGGTTGCTGATACCCGCATCCCCTCTTGAATATCGCCCTGAACGATAACACCACCATCGAAAATGATATCCCCCGAAGATAGGTCGACATTTTTAATGCTATAGATATTATCCACCCGCATACCACCGGGGGTCTCGACCGGCATTCCTCCGCGGCTAGCGACGATCAGATCGGGATCTTTCCCCAAACTAATGCCCTCGGCGGGAACAAATTCTGCTTCACTACCTGAAACGGCAACCAAGCATTCACCCGTAACGGTGAAACCATTTTGGCCTGGCGTTGGCGGTTCACGATGCATCAACTGCTGGCCGCTCTCGACCGTTAAAATCTCACCGAAATCGCGCAGATCAACCGTACCGTCTTCACGGGTTTGGGGTTTAAGCTGCTGACGCAGGGTTTGAACATCGGATACCCAACGGCCATCACGGCCTTTAACGGCGGCTTTACCCATCGCAATGGGTCGGCTGAATTCAGCTCCGGACTCACCCGTACGGGCTTGTTCAAGCAGCGCAGAGATGGCATCAGAATCAATGCCCTGTATGACCCCCATCTCTTCCTGCGTTTGTTGCATCTGAGAGGGCTCTATCGGCTGACCACCGTAGGCTGCCGTGATGGTCGCTGTGGCGGACATCTGATCGAGGCTCAAGACGATACTGAGCTGCCCATCAAGCCGCATGGCGATATTATGAATAGACGTGCTGCTAGCGTCGTCAGGGGCGTTTTTACTGTTCTGTGCCGCAGAGAGCAACGCTTTCAGGCCAGAATCCGACAGCTTAAAGCCACAGAAATCCGACTCTGCCAGTAGTTTTTTTACGCTCAGTTCATTAATCGGCTCGCCGTCGACCTGAGTATTCAAGACCGCCTCAACCGACTGTTGATCCTCTGCTAATCGTAAACTCAGACTACTCATGCTGCCCTACCGCCCGCCATTATTGAGCCACCTTGCAATCATTATCGTCCAATTTGAAAAAAAGATGATGATTTCAATGCAATACGTTATTAATTCACATATTTACTAGGTGGCGCGATACCTCGCTACAATAGCTAAGGAGCGACAGAGACTAAGCGGATTCCATCAGGGGAAATCTCAATCTGTCGCTGTTTATAGAGCGAGCCGATCGCCATTTTGAACTTTTTCTTGCTGACACCAAATTCAGCGCTGATCAGCTCGGGACTCGAACGGTCGGAAAGTGGCAAAAACCCTCCGGCTTTCTCCAGTCGCTGCAGCACCTGCTCGGTCAGATCTCCAACCGGAGCATAACCCGGTTCCTCGAGCAAGATATCGATCTTGCCATCGGGGCGCTGCTGTTTGATAAAGCCACTGATTGACTGTCCAAAAGTTAGCGATTGAAACAGGTCCTGATGATGGATCAGCCCCCAGTGAGATTGATTGATAATGGCTTTGTATCCCAGCTCGGTCCGCTCGGCGATGATCAGCTCAACCTTCTGGTGACGACGGTAATCGGCGGACTGTAGATCAAGAAACTTATCCAGTTTGGTCGTCGCCGCGATCCGGTTGGTGTTATCAAGATAGACCCGAACCAGATAACGCTTTCCCTCTTCGGCGGGATGGCGCTGCTCGCTAAAAGGCAGCAACAGATCCTTAGGTAAACCCCAATCCAAAAAGGCACCGACCGGGCTCAATTCTGCAACCTTAAGACAGCCAAACTGGCCGACCATCAAATCGGGTTGCTCGGTGGTAGCGATCATCTGATCTTCTGAATCGAGGTAGACAAACACATCAACCAAGTCTCCTTCTTGGCAACCTTCGGCGACATACCGTTGTGGTAGTAAGATAGATCCGAATACGCCTCCATCCAAGAACACGCCAACCTCGCGTTGTCTTATAACCCGTAGAGTATTTTGCTGACCGATGGCGACCACCGGACGATCAGTTAATTGAGGCATAGCTGTTTCAAATCCACCCAAAAAGAGCGCAGTGTAACACGCGTGTATCAGCCAGACTCGCGCAACTGGCCACGTTCTAGCGTCAATACCCGGTCAAACCCCGCAACCAGATCAGGTCTAGAGGTCAGCATCACCAATCCGCGCCCCTGCTGTTCTTTGAAGATATTATCCAGCAGTCGCCGTTCAGC
>JBALWS010000127.1:0-12348 GCA_036960405.1 Halopseudomonas sp.
TGAAGGCCCCGCAGGGCAAGGCCTAAAGTGTGCAGACTCGTTGTTGTAGCCTTTGTTAAGGACTACGGCCATTAACTGCAGTCTACGCCTAGATTCTGCACACTTTAGGTCTTGCAGAATCACTTTGGACTTATTCGCAGGCTCCCAAGCCAATACTCATAGGTATAGACCTATTGCTTGGCTATCGCTCAAGTGGAAGCTTTGCGGTGCTATAGATGGCCGCTTGTCATCGTCAAAGAACACCTTCTTCAGTCGCCATTGTCGTCTACGACGGGCTTTTCAGCCAATACCCCTTAACAGGGTATACCGCCATTTTTGTACTCCCTGTAGTTTTAATACATGGACAAAAACGTAGTGGTGACACGCACTAAACGACCAGAAATTACAAATACCCCTCAATGGGTATATCGAGTTGTTTCCCCCTCTTGATAATGTTTTTACATCTTGAGAAGGGGCGGAGAGAACGATAGAGCGCTTCTGAAGCGGTATTCAAAATAGCTTTTAGGATTATCTGTATAGCTTGATTCGCAGCAGAATAAATACAAAAAAACTCTCTCTGAAAAGTCAGAAATAAATCTAATAAACAAGACTGGAGATAACGATGCACAATCACAAAAGTGGGCGTAATAATAAACTGGCATTGAGTACAGCCCTGGCGATCTCTATTGCGGCTGCCGCGAGCGGTGCGATGGCCAATGAGGCCAAAGTCCTCAATATGTACAACTGGTCGGATTACATCAGCCCCGATGCGGTTAAGGCGTTTGAAAAAGAGACCGGTATCAAGGTCAACTACGACGTCTACGACTCCAACGAGGTGTTGGAGGCCAAACTGATGTCTGGCGGGACGGGGTACGATCTAGTTGTACCGACTGGCGCTTTCCTAGAACGCCACGTGGTCGCGAATATTTATGCCGAGATCGATCACTCCAAGCTATCCAATTACGGCAACCTTGACTCGGTGTTGCAACAGAAGATCTCCCGTCACGATGCCGATAACAAACATAACGTCCCTTATGCCTGGGGTACCATCGGGCTGGGCTACAACGTTGACCAGGTCAAAGCGCGACTGGGCGATGTTCCGGTCGATAGCCTGGATCTGATCTTCAATCCCGAAGTAGCGTCTAAGCTGGCTGACTGTGGTATCGGTCTGCTCGACTCGCCGGCTGAGGTGGTATCTATTGCTCTGAACTATCTCGGACTCGATCCGAACAGTGAGAGCAAAGCCGACCTTAAGCAAGCTACCGCATTACTGAATTCTGTACGTCCGCATATCAAATATTTTAACTCCAGCAAGTACATCTCCGATCTGGCCAACGGTGAGGTGTGTGTTGCGCTGGGCTATAACGGTGACGTGCTGCAGGCTCAGGGGCGTGCTGACGAGGCTGGCCAAGGTATCAACGTGGGCTACACCATCCCAAGTGAAGGCACATTGATCTGGTTCGATCTGATGGCCATCCCCGCTGACGCGCCGCACCCTGAGGCCGCGTACCAGTTTATCAACTACGTGCTAAAGGGCGAGACGGCTGCCGGCATCTCTAATTTTGTCTTCTACGCGGTGCCAAACGTCGCGGCTGAACCCTTCCTCGAAGAGGAGGTGCGCAGCAACCCCGGCATCTACCCCTCCGACGAGGTGAAGGCGAAGCTGTTTACCCAAAATGCCCACACGGCGAAGTTTGATCGCATCCTGACGCGTGCCTGGACCGGTATCAAGACCGGACGGTAAGGGTTCATCGACCTGGGGCTTGCTGTAGCGAGTCCCGCTATTACCCTGCGATTGATGACAGCAGTGTTGCTGCCAGCATAACTGCCGGCTGCTCCTTGCTCGCATCAAACGCATTTAATACTGGGGAAAGATTATGTCTTCATCCGTCGCTATCGATATGGCTCAGACCGAAGCCGTTGCCGCGCCTCAGGTGCCGCTATGGAAGCAGGAGGGCGCCGAGCCGTTCCTGAAAATTGAGAATATTACCAAGAAGTTCGGTGACTTCACCGCAGTGGATAATATCTCGCTGGATATCTACAAGAACGAGCTGTTTTGTCTGCTTGGTGGTTCGGGTTCGGGTAAGAGTACCTTGCTGCGAATGCTGGCAGGGTTTGAGACCGCTACTAGCGGTCGGATTCTGATCGACGGCGTCGATATGTCGGGCATCCAGCCATGGAAGCGTCCGGTTAATATGATGTTCCAGTCGTATGCGTTGTTTCCTCACTTGAGCGTTGAAAACAACATCGGTTTCGGTTTACGCCGCGAAGGTGTCAGCCGTAAAGAGACCAAAGCGCGAGTCGGCGAGATGCTCGAGTTGGTTCAGTTGGGCCACCTGGGCAAGCGTAAACCGCATCAACTATCCGGCGGTCAACGGCAGCGGATCGCGCTGGCGCGTTCATTGATCAAGCGTCCCAAACTGTTGTTGTTGGATGAACCGTTGGGAGCGTTGGATAAAAAGCTACGCGAAGAGACCCAGTTTGAGTTGATCAATATTCAGGACTCGCTGGGGGTCACCTTCGTGGTGGTGACTCACGATCAGGAGGAGGCGATGACGTTGTCGAGCCGGATCGGCGTCATGAACCATGGTCAGATCGTGCAGACGGCCGAACCGCATGATGTCTACGAATATCCCAATAGCCGTTTCGTTGCGGAGTTTGTCGGCTCGGTCAATCTATTCAAAGGCAAAGTAATAGAAGAAACCCCCAGCTCGGTTCGGATCGATTCGCGCGATGCCGGTACCACGCTTTACATTAACCATGGCATCAACTGTGCACCCAACCAGCTGGTCGATGTGGCGGTACGCCCCGAGAAGGTCCGTATCAGTCACGACAAGCCTGAGCAGCAGCATAATTGTGTGCGTGGCAAAATTGAGGATGTCGCCTACATGGGGAGCTTGTCGGTGTTCCGGGTCAAGCTCGATAACGGCTTCGAAGTCCGGGTCACTAAGCCAAATTTTGCCCGCAATAGCGGCGAGAAATTCACCTGGGACGATATCGTCTACCTGTCCTGGGACGAAGACAGCAGCGTGGTATTGACCTCATGAGTACTTCATCTGCCGCAGTCTGGATTACACAGCCTCGGTTGCGCACCTCTTTGTTGCGTGCAGTGCACCGGGTCAATTGGGGACGGCTAGCAGTGATCGGGGTACCGACGCTGTGGTTGTCGATCTTTTTCTTTATTCCGTTTCTGGTGGTGTTCAAGATCTCGTTGTCGGAGACCGCGATTGCGGTGCCGCCTTATACCGCGTTGCTGGAGTGGGATGTAGAGGAAGCCTTGGTCGCGCTGCGGCTCAATCTGGGCAACTACCTCTATCTGATCGAAGATGCGTTCTACTTCGATGCCTATGTCAACTCGGCCAAGATCGCCGCGATCTCTACCTTCATTGCTCTGCTGATCGGTTTTCCGATGGCGTATCTGATTGCTCGCAGCCAGGGTTCGACCCGGACGTTGTTGCTCTCCTTGGTGATTCTGCCGTTCTGGACCTCGTTCCTACTGCGGGTATACGCCTGGATGGGGATCTTGCAGAAGAACGGTATCGTCAACGATTTTTTGCTGAGTATCGGACTGATCGACCAGCCGTTGCAGATGCTACAGACCGACTTTGCGGTCTATGTCGGCATCGTTTACACCTATCTGCCGTTTATGGTGTTGCCGTTGTATACCGCGCTGGAAAAGCTCGACCTAAGCCTGCTTGAAGCGGCCGAAGATCTAGGCTGCAAACCGGCTTATAGCTTCTTTCTGGTGACCTTACCGCTGTCTATCCCTGGGATTGTCGCGGGTTGCATTTTGGTGTTTATCCCCGCAGTGGGAGAGTTTGTAATCCCCGCACTGCTTGGTGGCTCGGACACGTTGATGATCGGGCGGGTGCTGTGGGACGAGTTCTTCCTTAACCGTGACTGGCCGATGGCATCAGCAGTAGCGATCGTAATGCTGGTGGTGCTGGTATTGCCAATCATGCTGATCCGTAACAGCAATAAGAGCGAGGAGGAGGGCGCATGAAACGTCGTTCACTGTTTCTTAACACCAGCGCGGCATTCGGGTTTGTATTTTTGTACGCTCCGATCATCGCCCTGATTATCTACAGCTTCAACAAGTCCAAACTGGTAACGGTTTGGGGCGGCTGGTCACTCAAATGGTACAGCGAACTGTTCAATAACGATCAGATCATCGATGCAGCACTGGTGAGCCTCAAGATCGCTTTTATCAGCGCTACTCTTGCGGTTATTTTGGGCACCCTGGCAGCCTTCGTATTGACTCGGATGGGGCGTTTTCCCGGCAAGATGATTCTATCGGGCTGGACCACCGCGCCACTGGTCATGCCTGAAGTGATTACCGGCTTGTCGTTGCTGCTGCTGTTCGTCGCAATGGAAGGGGTTTTTGGCTGGCCCGCAGGTCGAGGAACCGGCACGGTGATCATTGCTCACACTACGTTCTGTTTGGCTTATGTGGCGGTTGTTGTGCAGTCGCGACTGATGGCGCTGGATGAAACCCTGGAAGAGGCGGCGATGGATCTGGGAGCCAAACCGTCGTCTTTATTCTTTCTTGTAACACTGCCGCTGATCGCTCCGGCGATCATCTCCGGCTGGCTGTTGTCTTTCACACTGTCACTCGATGACTTGGTTATCGCCAGTTTTGTCTCGGGACCAGGCAACAGCACTCTGCCGATGGTGATCTTCTCCAAAGTACGCCTCGGGGTTAGCCCAGAAGTCAACGCACTGGCGACCTTGATGATTCTGACCGTCGCGATCGGGGTAGTGGTTGCTGTATTTCAGATGCGTCGTCAGCAAAAAAACAGTGGCATGGAGCAATGATTATTCGCTCTCGATAAGCAACCTTTCCAACACCTGATTTAATCCGACAAGCAGCACTACGGGAGCGGTAAACGCCGCTCCCGCTAGCCCCGCTCGTCGTTAAAGAAACTTGTAATAGAACATTAAAACAACAAAACCACACTGAGGAGTACCTTATGAAACGCACTTGGATAGTACCAGCCTGTCTTCTACTGTCAGCGGCAGCGCAAGCGGTAGAAGTATCCGGAACCGTAGGTTTTACCAATGACTACCGCTTCCGTGGCATTTCACAGACTGCTGGCGATGCGGCGATTCAGGGAAGTTTGGATGCAGCTTTTGATAACGGCATTTATATCGGAATGTGGGGCAGTAACGTCGACTTCGGCGACGATGCCAACCTTGAGATCGACTGGTATGGCGGTTACGCCGGTGACATCAATGAATCGTTCAGCTACGACGCAACCCTCTACTACTACACCTACCCAGGCTACGATGCTGGTGATGCAGACTACGCAGAGCTGGACCTGAATCTCTACTACGGTGATCTAAAACTGGAGTACGCGCATACCAATGATTTTGCCAACACCTCCGAGACTAGCCAGTATGTAGCGCTTGATTACAGCTACGGCATCACCGAAATGGTGGCGTTAGACCTGCACGCGGGTCATAGCTTCGGCGATTACTGGGATGATCTGGATATCGGCGACTACAGTGATTTCTCGGTGGGGGTATCGGGTAACGTAGCAGGACTTGACCTATCCGCAGCTTATCTGTTCAACAATGTCGACTCGGACATGGAGGTCGATAGCGGCCTGTTCGCCAACGATGAGACTATTTTGATCACTGTGTCACGAACCTTCTAAACCCGTTTAAGCAGAGCCTTTCTTCAGCCCCTTCTGAAGAACCCAAGCAGGTGCTCAACGAGCCCCGCCAGTGAATCTTCACGGTGGGGCTTTGTTGTTTTATCACTCCCGTATCAGGGGGCCTCTTTACGAACTGAGCCGACCTTCAGGCTTCTCTAATGCTCTTCATCAGCTACCGCGAGTCACTGTGACCAATCACCACTGACACAGAAAAATTTTACAGTCTCCATCTTGGATTGATGTCTAATGCCAAGAGTACCAATGTGAAACAATCTGGATTTTATCTTTTAGTAATGACGCCGTAGAACATCTGCTTAAGATGTTGTGGTTTAAAAAGTACTTTCGACACGATTACGTCCCATCTGTTTAGCTCTATAGAGAGCCTGATCGGCCCGGTCGATAAGACTTTTTTCATCATCTCCATCTCGGTAGATAGCGACACCGAGACTGATTGTGAGGCATTGTCCCTCGAAGCGCTGCTCGAGAAATTTCCCTATCTTTTCAACTGAATGACGTAGCCGCTCACAGTAGTTGAGTGCCTGTTGAGGTGTCACTCCGGGAAGGATGGCGCAAAATTCCTCTCCGCCATAACGTCCCGCAAAGTTACTTTCACGGGTACCTTGCCTCAACACCTTGCCAACCAGTTTAAGAACCGCGTCCCCCGTAGTATGACCAAAGGTATCGTTAAATTTCTTGAAGAAGTCGATATCGATCATTGCAACTGCAAGAGCTTGATTCTTTTTCTCAGCCTGCCGTAATTCATGAGTCAACACACGGTCAACCTTCGCACGGTTTGGTAGACCGGTTAATCCATCACGTTCAGCTTTATCACGAGAGTCGGCCAACAGTTTGGCATGCTCCAGCGCTAACCCAAGCTCATGTCCAACCCTTTGTAGGATCTCTATCAATTCACTAGTCAGCTTTGCCTCTGCACTATGGGTTAATGCAAACATGCCAACAACATGGTGTTGCCCGGTTATTGGGATAAGAGTCAGTGACTCCGATTGTAATGTTGATAGCAGTTGCCGTTCTGCATCACACTCTCCAGATAACCTCTCAACTTGACGCTCCCTAAGAGCGCGGAGTATCGCTCCACTACTATCAGGGTTAAACCCGATCTGATGCGCACGACATCCCGGCTCCCCTGCAGTGCAGACGCTCTGCAATATCAACTTTCGCTCTCCGCTATCGATTAGTAGCAGTGCAATCTGCTGCAGCTCCAGCTCGGAAACCAGTCCATATAGTGTGGAATTTATGATCTCGGAACGATCCAAAGAACGGTGTGGGATCAACATCAACCCATGATCTGCCACTGAATTATTGCCAGTCTTGCAATGATCAGCGCTCATAAAGGCGTTCTGACTGTTACTCATCACTAGGTCAAGGCTAATCCTCAAGAGGTTCTCACGAAACTCTGATGCCTGAGGAAACTTAAAATGATAGATCTCGGCTGCCGCAGTAATCTCTTTATCCATGTGGGCTACTAGGCCAGTCAGATCGAGCTTTCTAATATCGATAATCTTCTGGATATAAGGGGGAAGAAGCAGTGAACGAGGCTTTGACACTGAACCAAAGCCGTGACTCCAGGCGATAAAGTCGGCCAATGCTATTATTGCCACCAGATTGGTGGAGTGCTGGTCGAGATCGGCAGGGACCATTCGATGGTGGAACAAGATCGCATTAACCAGTGTTTCGGGGAGAGCACTATGGCGGGCATAGAGCGCCCCAATGGTATCGTGACTTTCTCCAATAATGCGCTGCTCCTCTTCTAGTACAACGCCAGGCTGTTCATCGATATATTCAAGAAACTCGCTGTAGCTAATCTTACCGTGGTGCTCGAGTAGTGACTTGCCAATATCGTGCAACAGGCCAGCGACATAGGCCTCCTCTGGATCAACCAGTTTAGTCTCTTCTGCTAGCTTCTTTGCAATAATGGCAACTGCTAGAGAGTGTCGCCAGAAGAGGAGCTGATCGAAAGTTTTACCACGGCCTCTATTGACCAGTTTTTTGTGTATCGTCAAATTGAGAGCCAGCCGGCGCACCTCATTAAAGCCGAGCAAGATGATGCTCTCACGCACGGTCGAAACCTGGCGCTGGAAACTGTAGTAGGTGCTATTTGCTATGCGTAACAGGCGAGCCGTGATGGCAGGATCGGTCTCTACCACCCGTACCAGATCACCAATGCTACCATTTTGATTTTGAGTTAACTCTAGCAGTCGGGTCACGATGACCGGAAAGGCCGGCAAATCATGTAGCTCTGTTCTCAGCACAGAAGAGAGCTGATGTTCATCGGGTAGATATGGTTGGTTATCCATTAACTAATACCTGCCACACGTCGATACGACGTATCAAATCCTTTATTCGGTTACCTAGTAATCTAGCAATAGCTGAACTGAAAGCTGTTAACAAATCGACAGTGATTAGCGTTTCTTTGATAGACATCATAAATGGAGGGGCGAGGGATCAGCTTTGGGCCTGACTTCCTGTATGCCAAACATCTTAATGACGGCAAACGTTGCCTGCTGTTATAGGATTATTACTAGCTGTGACCGCTAAGAGGTGTGGATCCAACCGATCAACGCAACACATTATCTTTTCTCAAAAGATGGCGTGTTGGATTATGGCAAGCAGGCCGAGATTAAAATTCACGACTGAAATCAAAGCGAAGATCTGGAGCCGTTATCGACAAGGAGAGCCTTTAACGGTTACAAAATATTGGAAACAAGCTGCGGCGTTTTTTGTTTGAGGTTCGGATTTGCTCCGGTTAATGGATGCCCCCAAAACGCTTCTAGTCTTCCCGCTTGATCAGCATTTCCATCTCGTCAAAGCACTGTGGCCAAAATACTGACAGGAAGCCAACTGCCTCCTCTTCCGAAATTTCGGAACGATTGCCGTCGGCGTCATGGGCCTGGCCAATGGTATAGCGCAACTCCGTTCCGAATTCCGTAGCCATCAGATAATAGGTCTCCGGCATGCTTATGCCATCACGTGCTGGATCGTTGATGCGGGTGGAAAAGTAGTCAAATGGCTCCCAGTCGGTGACCCAGTAACGGAAATCCGCCGCCTCATGCGCGCAATGATAACCCGAACCTGTGCCGATACGCCCCTCGGGACGATCGACAGTCACCGACCGCATACCAACCATCCAACGTTGTTTCAGTTCCGGCGCAGTCAACGCCTCCCAGACGATAGCAATCGGAAGGTCGAAATGGCGGCGGTAGGTCCAGACTCCGTCCTCCTCCTCCAAGAAAAAACGTTCGCGCTTGGCGCGGAGCTTCTCCCAGGCTGCGCCGAGATCGTAGACCTTCATGGAGACATCGCCGAAGTGTTCGATCTCTTGGCTGTAAGGCTTCAGCACCGCGTCGATGTCCATGGCCTTGACGGCTGCGTCGCTGAAAAGGGCATAGCTCTGAATCCCCGTCGTCGCCTTAACGTCGGTCTTGGCCATGCGGTGAACCAGGATCACATCCGAACCCGAAATGTCCGTCATGGGGCCGAACTTCATCTCCTCGAAGGAGCCATAATGGGCCATGATTTTGAGATTCAGATTTTCCACATTGGCGCAGGCGCGGCAGGAGCAGGTGGTGTTGGCGATGATGTCCTGCCGGCGGGTGGCGAAAGCATTGTAGAGGTTTTCGCAGATGGCCAGAAACATTTCGCCCGAAGGAAAATCCTCGTTAGTGGAGTAGGCCAGTACGGCGTCGCCGTCCATGCGCCAAAAGCGCAAAGGATCGCCCACCTGCTCCACCAGTGAGGTGAGAAGCGAATGTAGGATCGGGTTGGCGTGGTCTTGTTCGGACGAGGTCAGAAAGGCCGTGTATCCGGAAATATCGGCGATAAGCAAGTATCCGTTGTGACCGTCCATCTCCGCATTCCCCTTTTCAGCAGCACCCATAATTCTCAATGAAGTATATTTGTACATCCAACAATTATCAAAATTGGCAACCGTCGGAGGGTTTTGCTGATCTTAGCGCAGCGCGGTTTTGGGTGAATCGCTTCAAGGACGGGGATAACCCTGAACTCGGCATCGCCGTAACTGCCGCTATCGCTCCTGAAACGGACGTAGCCCGTCACCGTGGTTGACTCTTCCCGTATCGTTGTGAGTTTCGACTCTATTAGCTGAATCGACCGACCTATCGTAGAGGCGCTACTTTTTTTTGCAAATTGACCTATAACTAAAGGACTAAAAACCACCATTCGGTGTTGGGCTATCGCAGTACTTCGTGTTATAAATCGGGCTGTCGGCGAGTGCCTAGCACAAACGATGAGACTAGTAGGGGTGGACAGGATCTATGAATTTGACAGAGATAGTACAACGCGGTTGGAATGCGGTTGGCGCTGGAGATTTCGATACATTGGTGGCCGACTACGTGGAGGATATGACGTTTATCATGCCAGGTCAGAGCGACGTTCTTGAGGGGAGACAGGCGTTCCGCACGGCACTCAATGGTCTTGGTGACATTCTCCCGCCAGGTTTCGAAATCACGGCACTGCGCCAGATCGAAGGAGGAAACGAAGTCGTCTCGATCCTTGAGTGGAAGTCCAATAAGGTCACAGGCTCCCAGCTGTCTGTTCTGTTCAAGTTCAAAGGAGACAAGATCTACGAGGAACGGTGGTTCATCGACACCGAGCAATGGAAGAGCGCGTTCTGAGTTCAGCTTGTTTCATGTTTATATAGCTTTGAAGTACACGTCTACCAGCATCATCAAGGAGTTCGCCGATCATGATGTTGGCCCGCTCTGGTAATACTTGGCGTTAATGGCCTTTATATCGGTTGCTTCCTGTTACCGATGCTCTTTCATCTCCCCCTGAATGCCCCCTCTGGGGCCAAAAAAAGACTTGTCACAACGCGCGCGAAAAATCTTTTATTGGCTGGCGTGGAGGGTGGGTTTGTTGCTTATCGATTGCGAGAAAAAATAGCTGATCGATCTACAGCAGTGGAACTAGGCGAGGTCTGATACAGCTCTCGCCTAATTGGTGCTTGGCCTATCAACAGTGTTGTCTGCATCAGGGGATGATATTAAAACTGCCTGCGACCAAGCCGGATTGTTCGGCAATTACGGCTAACGCGAGCGAACTCAACGGGGTTTTCCGATCGGGGTGCAATACTACCAGCTGGCCTTCAAGCATCAATGGCATGGCGTCGTTTAGGGCTGACATGAACGGTGTATCGGCGTTACCCGTCAGATGAACCGTGTTGATCTCAGGATGTGAAATTGTGTGGCTCTCAATCAATTTTTCAGATGCCACCTGCAACTGTTGGGTCGCTAATGAGATCGCTTCGATTACTTCGCTTTGGGCATCATCCCAGCTGCAACCACGCTCTTGCGAAAGAATCAGGGTTAGAGCGTTCTGACAACGTTCGATGTTATCGACCCAAGCCCCGATCTGCTGGTAACGATGCTCTTGCGATACGGGTGCGAACGCTTTGCGGCATGCCGCTAACACTTGCTGGCGCTGTTCTGCGGGCAGGTCGGCCACTTTGGCTAGGCCGCTAAGGCTACGCGGATTAGTCACGGTAAACTGCTGACAGCTATCGATCCAGCGACCGCCGACATAGGCTTGGTTTTTGAGCAGAGATTCGATCGGGATCAGCGAGTGGATATTGAAATTGTTATTGTTGGACATCGGTCATCTCCGTTGGGGATTTTGTTGATACATGCTATTTCAGCCCCTGCCTTTTCTGCATGTATGAGGTTTCACTCCGCGCTTGTGAACTTGATCAGAGCCACCAATCTGTCTATTAGCTGGCGTCCCGCTCCTCGACCTGGCGTCGGATCTGTTGTTGCAGCAGCTGCATCAAACGTCGATTGACGATGGCTAGCTGCCAATGACCCAGCGCGTAGTTGCGATAAGAAAAGCCGCCGTGACTACGCAGGTCGGCTGTTGGCTTCCATTGCCAGTGTTGTTGGCGAGTGAGTATCAGCATTGCAGCGAGGCCTTTATGCGCGAAAGTCGTTAGCAGTAGCGGCGTGTTTGAACCGCTACTGCCGTGATTGAGCTGTTGAGAAGTATCAATCAGCCGGTTATCAGGCCAATTCAAACAGTACGCTAATCGCCACCGTGAAGATGGCGCAGTCGACACTTGGACTGCTCTGCATGTCGGACAATACCGACTGCCAGCGATTGATAAATCCTCGGTGCTTTTCCAGCCACGCATCGATGGCCGCTTGTGGCTGTGCTGGGTCGCTATCGCGCAGAGCACTGATAGTCAGCGCCCGTTGCTGGGCATCGAGATCGTCACGGTAGCTGTTTCGGGCCAGCGCCTGCCAATGGCTAGTGGCCTGGTAGGTTCTTATTTGGCGGTCTAACCAGGGCAGGTTGAGGTGTTCGCCGATCTTAAAATAGAGTGGCGACACTTCACTAACCTCACGCTTTAGCTCCGCCGCTACCTCGATGATATCGAGCAGCCAGTAGAGCCCTTCGCTGGCGGCGGTATAGGCCGATAGCTGCTCAGGAACGCCCATCTCGGTGTAGCGCTGGAATTTGGCTTGCCAACGATCCTGCGACGGGATGCTCTGTTGCAACCGGTCCAGAGTGGCAACGGTTTGTTCGATGCCGTGCTGGTAGGCGTCGATGCAGGACTGGATATTCAGGTCGTTGCGGCGTCTGCGCAATAACCACCAGCTAGCCCGGGTTTGCAACTGGATCAACTCTTTCATCATCGCGCGCTGGATCTCAGCGGGCACCTGATAATCGAGCGACTCGATGG
>JBALWS010000128.1:0-12226 GCA_036960405.1 Halopseudomonas sp.
ATGCCGCAGCTATGTCATATGCCTCTGTTACGTAATCCCGATAAGAGCAAACTGAGCAAACGCAAGAATCCGACCAGTATCCTGTATTATCAGCGCATGGGTTTTATGGCCGACGCGGTATTGAATTACCTGGGACGGATGGGCTGGTCGATGCCCGACGAGCGCGAAAAGTTCAGCCGCCAAGAGATGTTTGATGCTTTCGATATTCAGCGAGTATCGCTCGGTGGACCGGTATTTGATGTTGAAAAGTTGCGTTGGCTCAACGGTACCTGGATTCGTGAAGGTCTTGATGCGGCTGGGTTTGCCGAGCAATTTAAACAGTGGGCGCTGAACAGCGATTATCTGATGCCGATTGTGCCGCTGATCCAGCCACGCGTTGAAACTTTCTCCGATGTGGTACCGCTGGCAGGGTTCTTTATGTCTGGCATGCTTGACTTGGACGAGAGTGCGTTTGAGCATAAAAGTCTGGAGTCAGATCAGATCCGTTTGATTCTGCAGTTCGCATTGTGGGAGCTGGAGGCGCTGCGGAGTTGGGACAAGGAGCATATCTTCCCTGCCCTTAATGTACTGGCCAAAGCGATGGATTTGAAAATCCGTGATCTGCTGTTTCCGCTGTTTATCGCAATTTCTGGCAGCACCGCGTCGGTATCGGTGATTGAATCGATGGCGATTTTGGGGCCCGATTTAAGTCGTGCCCGTGTTCGTCATGCGTTGGGCGTGGTCGGTGGTCCGTCTAAGAAAGAGGCCAAACGTTGGGACAAACAGTACCGGGCGTTGGAGTTGAGCTAACTTCATTTTTGGTGGTTTGGTAGCGCTAAAAACGTTAACAGATATTTTTGTCTAAACTAAAAACGCCTCCGAGATTTATTCTCGGGGGCGTTTTTGCGTTCTTGACAGCTTTACAGTTCAAGTGCGAGGCTACGTTTTTAGATGTTGGGAGTGGGTTTGTTGGATATCAATCAGGAAGTAGAGTATCTGCGCAGTATCCCGATGCTATCCAAGCTTGATAGCTCCAAGTTGAAACTGCTGGCGTTCACTAGTCGTTTGGTCGAGTATCACGACGGTGAATACCTGTTTCGCAAGCAGGATCCTGCTGACAGTGCATATCTCATTATGAAGGGCGAAGCCGAAGTGGTTTCTGAGCCCGAAGGTGCCTGTGCTGAGGTGGATGATTCACCTCAGGTGGTATTGGTGCGTGGAGAGGGGGAGCTAATCGGTGAGATGGCGGTATTGTCACGCCAAGGGCGGACCGCCTCTATTCGTGCCCGAGGAACGCTGACGGCGCTCCGTATTGAGGGTGATATGTTTGTTCAGCTATTGACCAGTAATTCCGATGTGGCCTTGGATGTAATGCGCCAATTGAGCGATAAGTTGGCTCAGGCACATGAGGCCAATAACCAGCTACAGCAGCAGCTAATGACGTTATCAGCGGGCGTTAACTGATGGATCGGAATCGTTTTTGCCAGTTGTGGATGCGCAACCTAAATCCCAATGTAACGGTCAATGCCGAACCTGTATTTGACCTGCTAGCCGCGAACTATAGCCACTCGTTGCGTAGTTACCATGACGGCCAGCATATTGAGGATTGCTTAGCCTGGCTCGATGGTTATCGGGGGCAAGTCGAAGATCCTGATGCCATTGAATTGGCCATTTGGTTTCATGATGCTTGCTATAGTCCCGACCCTGTCGGACACGAGCAGCGCGGTGCAGACCTACTCCGGCAGTTAGCTGGGAACAAAATGGATGCTCAGCGGTTGGATAAAGTCTGCAGCATGATTCTCCATACTACTCACCAGCAAGCCCCTTTGGATCCAGAACAAGCCTTGGTGTTAGATATCGATCTGGCAAGTTTTGCTCGTCCATGGCCGGCTTATCTGCGCGATACTGCGCGTTGCCGGGCTGAGATGCGCCAGCTTCCAGACGTAGAATATTGTGCCTGCCAACTGGGTTTTCTGAGACAGCTGTTGGGGCGCGAACAGATTTACTACCATCCACGTTTTAATGCCGACCACGAAGCCGATGCGCGTAGCAATATCAACCGCTTGATTGAGTTGCTTGAGGCTCGGTCGGGGCGTGTAAAAACTCCGGCAGCTCGGGTTGAGTTGTCAACTTCCAAATAGTTTGGATCGCTTGGTTGAGTTAAACCAAGCAAGGTTAAACTGATAGACTGTAAAGCTGGGTGATTGCATCGCGGCCCTTGACCCGGCTTTCTCCTCGGGACTCGAAATCAAACAGACCTTCACGGCAAGCTTGGCGCGTTTCTTCAGAGATAAGAATGCGGCTACCTAACTGTTTATTTAACTGCTCCAGTCGTGCCGCTAGGTTTACCGCATCGCCATGTACGGTGTAGATGAGCCGGTGCGCCGACCCCATCATTCCGCCGACCACTTCACCGCTGTTGATGCCGATACGCGAGCGCAGTTCGATCTGTTGTTCGCCAAAGCGTAGTTGATCGAGTCGTTGTTGAATTGCCGAGGCCGCTTTGACAGCGCATTCGGCGTCGTTATAGCCGTCGCGATCGGATTCAAAACTGGCTAGGATCGCATCTCCTTGGAATTGGTTAATCACGCCGCCGTGTTGCTCAAGAATCTTTTCGACCTCGGTGAAATAGAGATTCAGGTTGGCGACCACCTCCTCGGGTTGGAGTATTTCGCTGATCGAGGTGAAATTGGCAATGTCGGTAAACATGATGGTAGCTCGATAGCTGCGTGCTTGCCCGGCGCGGGGCGCATCCTCGCTGAGTGTTAGATCTTCGAGTACTTGATCGGGTACAAAATGGGCCAGGTCTTCAGCCATTCTTGTTTCGATAATGGAGTTCAACAACAGCCTTTTTCCCCTGTGTACGGCTGCTGCCAGGACTAGCGTTACGATCAGCATGGTGATTATTTTGTCAAACTCGGCCCCGAGTAGCATGCTGTTTGAGGTCAGGTATTGGACATAGTCTTTGGTGATCATGGTGTTATCGGAATCGGCCAGCAACACATAAAGAATCATCGCCCCCCAGCCCAGTATTGCAGCCGCACCCGAGAATAGGATGAACTTTACTTCAAAGCGGAGCGTACGTAGGGCGATGAAAATAAATACATACAGTAGCGTTGGAGCTTTGAGATAGAACGAGGCTGGTTGCATATATTGCAGATGAAAGCTCCAGATCAGCAGGTAGATTAAACTCATATCAACAGCGATAGATAGATAGGTAAACCAGTCTGGCGGAAGCCGTTTGTGGCAAACGTAAAGGTGAAGCATGGTAAACAGATAGTAGGCGCCTAGTACCCAGGGAACCGGAGCGAACTCGGCGTCGTCGGTGAAGGTTTTGGGTGAGGTGAGGTATAGCAACGCAAACGTCAGTACGACAAATAGTTGCACCCAACCGACTAAGCGTTCACTGCTGGCCTGATGCTGGGTCAGGGCCGCTTGAAGTCGACCAGGTAGCGAGGCTTCCTTATCAGATAAATTCGATACCACCGAGCAGAGTTGTTCGAATGTTTTCTTCATCGGTTGTCTCAGATGTCAGGGCTGGGGATAGGTGGCAGATGCTTTGTTCATCTTAGACGAGGCTTGCCGCCGAATGTTACTTTCCATTCAAAGTATTATGTTGTTTTTGCGTGCTAATAGTTACGCTTTATTGACAATTGTAATGGTCAGTTCGATGACCTAAGATTGGCGTTTCTTTTAGGCTGGATAGCAGATGAATGGCTGATCTCCTCCCACTGGGCAAACTCGAAAATGCCCGTATTCTGATCTACAGCCACGACACCTTTGGTCTGGGGCATTTACGCCGCTGTCGTACCATTGCGCACGCGCTGGTTGAGCAGTATAAGGGGCTGTCGGTATTGATACTGACAGGTTCGCCGATCATTGGTCGTTTCGACTTTAAGGCTCGCGTCGACTTCGTTCGTATTCCAGGGGTGATCAAGCTTCACAATGGCGATTACACCTCATTAGGCCTCCATATCGATCTCAAAGACACGCTGAAACTGCGTGAGTCGATCATTCTGCATACCGCTGAAGCGTTCCATCCCGATCTGTTTATCGTCGATAAAGAACCCCTGGGACTTAAAGGTGAGATAGAGTCGACCCTGCAGATGCTCAACGAAAAGGACGTACCTGCGGTGTTGGGCGTTCGGGATGTACTCGATGCTCCGCATCTGCTCAAACCTGAGTGGGAGGCTAAGCAGGCGATTCCGGCGCTAGAGCGTTATTACCGTGAAATTTGGGTCTACGGTGACAAGGCGATGGGCAATCCGTTGGCTGGTTTAGACATTCCCGCAGCGGTGCAGCAGAAGATGTATTACACCGGTTACCTGAAACGAGCCCTGCCCGAGGCGGTTCAGTCCAAGCACCTGCAGCAGTTAGACGATCCCTATATCCTGATTACACCGGGTGGCGGCGGCGACGGTGTCGAAATGGTCGATTGGGTGCTCAGTGCGTATGAACTGTGTCAGGACTCGCCCTGGCATGCGCTGTTTGTGCTAGGGCCGTTCATGGCGCAGGTTGAACAACAAGCATTTCAGCAGCGGGCTGATCGGCTTTCCAATGTTACCTTGCTTACTTTCGATAACCATATGGAATCGTTGATGAATGGCGCTGAGGCGGTAGTGGCGATGGGAGGCTACAACACCTTCTGTGAAATTTTATCGTTTAATAAGCGGGCACTGTTGATTCCTAGAACCACCCCCCGTGAAGAACAGCTTATTCGTGCTCAACATGCCCAGTCTCTCGGCTTTGTCAGCGTTCTAGACCCGCGCGATCACAGCGTTGAGGCGATGTGTCAGGCGCTTAAAGCGCTACCGCAACGCCCCTTGCCACAGCAACAGATGGACGATGACTTCCTCAGTGGTCTGGAATCAGTGAGCAGTCGTACCTTGGCGTTGCTGCAGAGCTGAGGGGATACGATGCCGCCTCGTGTTTTGTTTTATGTCCAGCACCTGTTGGGGATTGGCCATATCAAACGGGCCTCATTGCTGGTACGAGGATGGCTTGATGCCGGCCTCGACGTCACCGTCGTCAGCGGTGGCGAGCCTTTTACGCAGTTTGGCTTTGAAGGGGCTGGGCTGGTGCAACTGCCCCCTGTTAAAGCACGCGATAGTGCTTTTTCTGGTTTGGTCGATGCGCAAGGCGAGGCGATCGATGCGGAATTTAAACGTCGTCGAGTCGAACAGTTATTAGCCGCACTGGATAGCGTTCAGCCGCAGTTGTTGGTCATCGAAAATTACCCCTTTGGCCGTCGTCAGCTTCGCTGGGAGCTACGTCCCTTGCTAGAGCGGGCACAGCAGCTCTCTTCCAAGCCTCGAATCGCCTGTTCGGTACGAGATATCCTGCAGCGTCGCTCACCGGAACGGGTGGATGAGACCGTCAGCTTGATCGACCGATTTTTTGACGCCGTGTTGGTTCATGGCGATCGTCGTTTTATCCCTTTGGAAAGCTCTTTTCCTCGTTGTCAGGCGTTTGCCAACAAGCTGCATTACACCGGATATGTGACCGAAGAGCTGCCGTCTCAGCCGCTACAGCACAGCTCGGATACAGACGAGGTGGTGGTTTCAGCCGGTGGTGGAGCGGTGGGGTTTGCCTTGATGCAGACCTGTCTTCAAGCGCTGTTGCGCCCCGAACTGATGCGGTTGCTGGTTGCGCCTTCACAGACGTATCGTTGGCGGTTTTTGCTAGGCCCTAATGTGACCGATCAACAGCGACAACAACTGTTAGCGCTAGCGGGGCAGGTTGATCCTGTCATCGCTGAGGTGGTTGTTGAGCCGGTACGTAGTGACTTTAGCGGGTTATTGCAGCGCTGCTTGGTATCCATTTCTCAAGGCGGCTACAACACGCTGATGGATCTACTGGCCGCCGGTTGTGCAGCGGTAGTGATTCCGTTTGAGGGCAGTGGAGAAACCGAACAGCTAACGCGCACCGAGCGCTTGGCGCAGTTGGGCTACTGTCAGATGGTGCGAGAGTCAGAGCTTAATCCGGAAAGCCTGGTGCGAGCCATCGGTGCCATTATAGCTGCGCCACAACCGGACCAATTAGGGCTGGACTGCGGCGGAGCAGAGCGCTCGGCGCAGATCCTTAAGCAACTGGTAGGCATCGATGAGTGATCCATGGCAGCGGTTAGGCGATGAGCTACAGGCCTGGCGCGATCAAACACGTACGGCCACGCTGTGGTGGCGAGACGATGATGCTCAACAGCAGACGCCCGCGCTAGAGCGATTGTGCGAATTGAGTCGATGCTTTGCCATTCCCTTGAGTCTTGCTGTTATCCCAAACGGTGCTGATTCATCATTGTTTCCCTTGTTCGAAACGACGCCGCAACTCCTAGCATTGCAGCATGGGTTTAGCCATCAGAATCATGCGGCGGCGGGGCTGCGAAAATGCGAACTGGGTGTCGATCGACCGTTGGCCGGTATTCTCCAGCAGCTTGAACAAGGTCAACAGCAGTTGCAAAAGTTGCTGGGAGCGCACTTTATACCGGTGTTGGTGCCGCCCTGGAACCGTTTAAGCGAAGAGCTTAGCCAGCAACTGGCAACGAAGGGCTGCGTTGGCTTGTCTACGTTGGGAGTACGCCAACAACCGCAACAGTATGGCTTGCGAGTCAATAACGTCCATGTCGATCTTATCAACTGGCGTCAAGGCGGTCATTTTGCTGGCGAGGATGCGGTGCTGAAATCGCTGATCCGCCATCTGCGACAACGCCGATTAGGCGAAGTTGATAGCGACGAAGCTACCGGATTGATGACCCATCATCTTGCTCACGACGATGGCTCTTGGCAGTTTTGCCAACGCTTATTCGAGTTTATGGCAGATCAGCCCGTAAGGTGGCTGGATGCCCGTCAGTGCTTTGTTGCCTCCTGATGCTGGCGTTTAAGGATTGATGGCTGCTGACGATCGCTTCAGAAATATCGAGACATGAAACTGAGGATTCCTTTGGCTTTATATCTCGACATCAAGATCTGATTAACGGCATCAATTGCTGCTGTAACTGCTCTCCTGCTTTATCCAAGCTGTGATGTTGTTGAACCCTGCGTTGGGCCTTGTCGCCTGCCTTGGCTATGGCTGCTGGATTTTGCAGCAACTGGTTGAGTTTGGTGGCGAATGCCCGGCTGTCTCGCTGAGTCACCAACCAGCCGCTTTGCCCCTGTTTGATAACAGAACTTACACCTCCCTCATCCCCGGCTAATACCGCTGTGCCAACAGCTTGGGCTTCGAGTAATGCCATACCAAAGGCTTCGTTAACAGCGGGCCATACGAACAGATCGCTAGCTTTGAGTAGTGGCAGTATCTGCGCTTGAGTTTGTTGACCAATAAAACGAACACGCTCGGTTAGTGGTTGAAAGTCGCGTTCGATATTGCCCCTAGCGCTACCGTCGCCGACGATCAGTAATTGCCAAGGCTGCTGGGAGGATTGTTGCAATGCTTTGCCGAGCAGTTGATAGGAGTGCTGCTTGTCTCCAGGTCGCATCATTGCTACGCAGATTAGCCAGGGTTGAAGAGGGTCCAGATTGTACTGCTGGGCTATGACCTGTCGTTCAGTTGGGGCAAGTGCAGTAAAAGGCGTTAAATCTAAAAAGGGTGCCAGTGTCTTTAGCGGAGCGTTGGCAACACATTGCGTGATACCCAATTGGTCTTTGGGGTTGAGACAAAAAATAGTTGCCGCTTGTTTTAATGCGGCTGCACAATCGCTGAGTCCATGCTGCCAGGGGCCTTGTGATTGTTTTTTGGCATATGAGGCTTCGGCGACCACGTAGGGGATCTTTAGCGCATCGCAGACGATGGGGCCGATCCAGTCAGGTGCCTTATGGTACAGGTGATAGGTGAACCAGAGTTTCGGCCGTTGTGACGGCGGCAGCCGAAGGTAGCGACGAACCAGTCGTTGAGCCAATCGCTGGCCGGTGCTCTTCAGCCGCTGCTGGCGGCTGGCATCTCCTTTGCCCTCGTAGCTACGAAAGCTGGAGGCCAGCTCAGGTTCAAAGTTGGCTTGTTCGAGGGCTTTGAGTAGCAGCCGAGCTAACAAACGGTCCCCAGACGGCGTAGGGTGATGAGGGGATTTGAGCGGCGCGTAGAACGCCAGCTTGGGCCTGCCCATTGTTGAGGAGCTTGAGTTAGAGCTTGATGGCGGTATTGTTGGAGTCATTTTAGCGGGACATAACCAGCGAATTTTTCCATCAGCTTATCAATCCCCCGATCGACCGCGAATGTTTGGGTGACCCGTTGATAGCCTGCTTCAGCCAACTGGCTGCGCCATTGTGGTTGGTCAATCAGTTTCTCTAACGCTGCGCTGAGCGCGTTAACATCCTGTTGCGGCACCAATACCCCGGTTTGTCCATCGTTGATCAATTCGGGGATGCCGGAGATGCGGGTGGAGAGACAGCACAATTTTTGGCTTTGGGCTTCCATTAGTACGTTGGGAAGGCCGTCACGGTCGCCGTCGCCGATGACCTGGCTGGCCAGGACGAACAGGTCGGCATGACGGTAATGCTCTAAGACTTGTGCCTGGGGCAGAGCGCCGAGCCATTGAATCCGTTCGCTCAGCCCCAGTCGATCAGCTTGTTGCTTGAGTTCGTCGAGCAGGTTTCCGCCGCCAATATGGATGAACTGCCACTGTAATGACTCGGGCAGTTGAGCTAAGGCGTTGAGCAAGTGATCGTAGCCTTTTTTCTCGACCGCTCGTCCGACTGAAATGAGCCGTACCGGCTGCTGCTGTCCGTCCCGGGTGGCCTGCTCTGCCTCGGTAGCATCGGTAGGTGAGGCGAAGCGGTTGAAATCGAGGCCGTGATACACCAGTTCTACCCGTTCGGGGTAATGGCTGAGCTTTTTCAGGTGCTCGGTATTGGCTTGTGTACAGGTGACCAACCAATCGAGTTCGTCGAGCTTTTCTCGCGCTTCCCAGTCGGGCAGGGTCCAGATATCTTTGGCGTGGGCCGAGGCGCTCCAGGGGAGCTGGTTGATCTGGGCGCAGTAGCGGGTCACTGATGCCGGAGTATGGATAAAGTGGGCATAGAGTTGGCGCACGCTCTCGGGTAGTTCCCGGCTAAGTACCAGCGCTTGGCCGAAGCGACGGATGCGATTTCGGCTCGGATCGCGACGCAGGTCGCGTAGCCAGCTACGGCAGGCATGCAAGAACCTTGGTTGGCGCGCGGCACTTAACAGCCCTTTGAGGACCCGTAGCGGCTCTTGGTGCAGATATTCGGGAAGGTAGAGGACCGTAGCCTGGATTTCGTTATGGACCGGGTGGCATTCGCTGTCGGTCGGGTGGCGTAGCGATACAATCAGTAATGGCAGCCCTCGTTTTTCCAGTTCAAGAATCTCTTGGGCAATGAAGGTTTCCGATAGGCGAGGGTAGCCTTTCAGAACCAACGCAACGGTTGCGGTCAAAACGGGTGCTCCTTGGGATAAACAAGGGTTGCGACTATAACACAGCGTCGAGCTGGTCTAAGCTATTGTCTGTGCGTAAGATCTGGGGGATCTGCGAGCAAGTCCCAGTTGAATTCTGGCCTTCAGCTTGGTTCGCAATCCAGGCGTAGCTTTGCAGTAATGTCTAGACCTTGCAAAAAGCGGCAACGCAGAGTGCGGATCAAGCTGAAGGCCCCGCAGGGCAAGGCCTAAAGTGTGCAGACTCGTTGTTGTAGCCTTTGCTAAGGACTACAGCCATTAACGGCAGTCTACGCCTAGATTCTGCACACTTTAGGTCTTGCAGAATCACTTTGGACTTATTCGCAGGTTCCCTAGTCAGCTTGGGCAAATATCCAGCGAGATGCCTGCAGTTGATTTTATTAGATAAAAAGCGGTTATCCGCAAAGGAAACAAGCGTAGATGGATTCATCTATATTCGGTTTTATTCTTCGGCACACCAAAAAAGATCAGCTATTGATCCTGGCGCTGACGTTAGTCTCTTTCCCGTTTGTTTATCTGTCGCTCGAAGTTCCCAAACTGATTATCAACAACGCCATTGGCGGGGTGAATATCCCTACCGAGCTATTCGGCTGGCCGATGGATCAGGTGCGTTACCTGTTCGTGCTCTGTGGTTTGTTTTTGATTCTGGTGCTGATTAACGGAGCGATCAAATATGTGCTCAATGTATACCGTGGTGTGGTCGGCGAGCGGATGCTGCGGCGCTTGCGCTATGAGCTGTTCTGCCGGGTGTTGCGGTTTCCGCTGCCCCGTTTTAAACGGCTATCACAGGGTGAAGTGATACCGATTATTATTGCCGAGACCGAGCGTATCGGGGGCTTTGTCGGCGAAGCCTTTGCGCTGCCCGCGTTTCAGGGTGGGATGCTGCTGACCTATCTGTTCTTTATTTTCAACCAGGATCCGTTGCTCGGTGTGGCCGCCACCGCGCTGTATCCGTTCCAGCTCTACCTGATCCCCAAGTTACAACGACGGATCAATAAGCTAAGCAAAAAACGGGTGCTGGAGGTTCGCAAGTTTAGCGACCGGATTGGCGACAGTATGTCGGGAATCCGCGAGATTCATGCCAATGATACCTCGCATTTTGAACGGGCCAGAGCGAGTTCCCGGCTGGGATCAATCTTTGAGATTCGCTTGGAGATCTACAAAAAGAAGTTTTTCATCAAGTTTCTGAATAACTTTTTGGCTCAGATAACGCCCTTCTTTTTCTACAGCATTGGCGGCTATTACGTGATTCAGGGTGATCTATCGCTTGGCGCGATGGTGGCGGTGCTGGCAGCGTACAAAGATCTGAACGCGCCTTGGAAGGAGTTATTAAAGTACTACCAGACCAAGGAAGATATTCGGATTAAGTACGACCAGGTGGTAGAGATGTTCCAGGTCGAAGGGATGCTCGATCCTGGGCTGCAGGATATACCGGAGTTAACCCTTGATCTGAGTGAAGGCGGCTGGCAATCCCATCGGCTGGGTTATGAAGAGGATGAAGGCGGCAGTCGGGTGGAACGGCTGAGTTTTCAGCTCGATGTGAGCCAACATACGGTGATTGTAGGCAACGAAGGTAGCGGCAGAGAGGAGCTGGGAGAACTATTAGTGCGGTTACTGATGCCGACTCAGGGTAGCCTGTCTTTTGCCGGTGCCGATATGACTCGGCTGCCCGAATCGGCTATTGGCCATCATATGGGCTATGTGTCAGCGGGGGTTCACCTGTTTGGCGGTTCGATTCGGGATAATCTGTTGTATCCGCTTCAGCGACGAGAGCAGCCAGCCACAGCGTTGACCGAAGAGCAACAGCGGTTACGCGATAAGCGGCAGCGTTACGCCAAACAGTCCGGTAATAGCCTGGAAGACCCCGAAGGGTTGTGGATCGATTATGCCCGTCTGGGGCTTGATGATGAGGAGGCGCTGCGGCAGCGGCTACATCATGCGATTGGTTGTGCGGATTTAGAGCAGGAACTGTTCCAGATGGGGCTGGCAGGACAGCTATCGAGTGAGCGCTGTGATGGGCTTGAAAGCCGAATTCTCGATGCCCGGCGGATGATCCGTCAGCAGTTATCCGAACCCGAGTTTAATGGCTTGGTCGAGCCGTTAGATTGGCAGCATTACAATGCCAATCTAACGGTCTACGACAATATTTTGTTTGGCTCTACCTCGGCTCGCATTGATACCGATGACGAAGCCAGTAACCCCATCGCGCTTGAGTTTCTACAACGTATGGGGCTGTACGAAGACTTTGTCGTGATCGGTCGCAAACTGACCGAAGTGATGGTTGATCTGTTCTCGGATGTGGATGAGAGCAGCGATCTGTTCGAGCGTTTCAGTTTTATCCGTGCCGATGATCTACCCGACTATCGAGCACTGTTAAAAAACACCTCAGAAGACAGCCTCGATTTTAGTGATACCGACAGTTGCACTAAGTTTCTGTCGTTAACATTCCGGCTTTGTCCTGCTCGCCATCGCTTGGGACTGGTTGATGCCGCGTTGCAACAGCGCATCGTCCAAGCCCGCTTTGCCTTGGCAGAGCAGGTGAAGACCAACCCCTCACCACGGTTTGATATCGAGTTTTTTGATGTGGAATTATATAACCGAAGTCTGAGCTTGATGGACAACATGTTGTTTGGACGCTTGGTGTACGGCCAGGCATCGGCAAAAGAGCGCGTCACCGCGTTGATTCACAGAGTGGTCGATGAGCTGGGGCTGGAGCAGGATGTGCGTCATGTCGGGCTCGATTTTCAGGTCGGTACTGCCGGTTCCAGACTGTCACTGGCGCAGCGTCAAAAACTAGCCGTTGCCCGTGCGTTGGTAAAACGGCCCGATGTACTGGTCCTCAATG
>JBALWS010000129.1:0-12198 GCA_036960405.1 Halopseudomonas sp.
CCGCATGCAGGGTGTTGTGGGGGCTGAGGGTTAGATACCCTCGGCTACCCGATTAAGCATTTACTTTTTGATAACTACAGTTTTGGCAATTTTGTCATGCCAGCCTTGCTTCTTTTTATCAAAACCAACCCATATTATCCCTAGGAACAAAGGCAACATTGCAATGAAGTAAGATATGTATCGAAGAAAAAGCCGTTGTGTAGTTACCTTGCCATAGGTCTCTGCATCAACTATTTTCATTCCGAATATCATTTTTCCTGGAGTGGATGACTTAATAATCCAAAAAGCCATTACAACAACTACAGGAACTAAATACTCAAATGAAAACTGAGTTATTGTATATTCAGAACTTAGGCTAAATAAGTCTGAGCCTAATATAAAATATAAAATTGTGTAAATAATTCCATAAAGCCAAATCGAATCAATGACAGCTGCTAATGTTCTAGCCCAAAAACCTACATAATTTACTTCTTCATTCATATACATATCCTTTGTGTGAGTAAACGGAGTGCTTAACAATTTATTATTGCGATCTTGCAAGCTACCGTACCTTGCAAGGTAGTGCTGGCTTGTTTGGAGGGGGAGGTGATGTGTAATCGGTGTATTGTGAATCAGCTCGTCCCTGTGCCTGTCGAGAGACTGTAACGAAACTGCAGGATCGCTGCAAATTTGCTGTTTTTTCTGAATTATCGCGTGTGTTTTGACTTTTTGTTGCGCCCCATCGGGCGCCCCAAGGATATGCTCCGCCATATCCTTTGGAATCCTAGGCGGCCCCTGCGATACAGCCCTTCGGGTACGCGCTTCGCGCTATGCCAGCCAATCTGACGCTGACAGATTCGGCATCCATGCCTCAACTGTCAGGCTCGGCTCCTGCCTCGCCCCGTTGGGCTTTTTTCAGATTGCCAGACATCTGTATAGAAAGAGGGAGAGGGTGTTTGTTTTGATGTCTTGATCTTTTTATGTGAATTGGGGGTGAGTGGTGACACGTAGTTTTCGGCTGGCACTTTCCCCCTCTATGCAGCCGAGCATGGGCTGATTGTTCAGATAGGCCGGAACGGGTGAGGCAAGGATGCCGAGCTTTGGCGTCAGGGCAGGGATGCCCTGTCGGCAAACCCTGATCAATTAGTCCACGCGCAGGGAACCGACGAAGTTGGCAAATAGCGGGGGAGAATGATGCACGGATAAAGCGTTTTCTTGGTTCGGTTCTTTGTCGCTTTGGACAAAGAATGAACCCGCCCGAGGGGGCGGAACAAAAACTATCAAACCACCCAATAAACCAGAATTAACCCCGTGCTATAGCAACCACTGCACAACAACTACAATACACAGCCCCAAACTCAACCCCTTCCAAAACAGCAACGGATTCTTATCCAATAACGGCTTCTGCCGCTCGCTATGGATAAAGCCCTTGTTGGGGTGCTCCAGATCGTAGCTAAACTCCGACAGCGCCACATAACGCCGAGCCGGATCGGGGCTGCAGGCCTTGCGTAGCGCGCCGTCGATCCACTCCGGCAACTCCGGCCGGTGCTGCCGGGCTGGGATATAACTCAGATCGCTGTACGACTTGATCAGGTAATCGCGGCTTTGGCGCTCTTTAAAGGGTATCGCGCCGGTCAGCAATTCGTAAGCGATCACACCGAGCGAAAACAGATCCGAGCGGTGACTGCCGGGTTGACCCAACAGGTATTCGGGGGCGACATAATTGACCGACCCCTGCGGAATGTCCCGATCGAGTGGGCTGGCGATCTCGTCCATACCGGCGATGCGGACGGTGCCGAAGTCGATCAGTTTGGTCCGCCCCTGAGCGTCGATCAGGACATTTTCGGGTTTGAGATCCTGGTGGATCATATCCAGCCGCTGCATTGCCCGTAGGGCTTGGGCGATCTGCTTGATCAGGTCGCGAACCTGCTCCAGGGTTGGAGTAGGGTGCAGATCCGACCATTGGCGCAGGTGCTGTTCGGGAATATATTCGGCTAGGTAGTACAGGAACCGTTTCGATTGTTTGGGGCTGAAGGTTTTCATCACGCCGGGGTGGTTGATCCGTTTGCCGACCCACTCCTCCTTGATGAAGCCGTCCAGGTAGAGCGGGTCGTCGGCGAAATTGAGTGACGGTGTTTTCAGCGTATACAAGGTACCGCTATCACCTTCTCGGACGAGATATAGGTGACTGCGGGTGCCCGAATACAGCACCGCTTGCACTTCGTAATCGTCGATTTTGTTGCCCGGTTGGAGTACCGGCGGGATCGGCAGTTCGGTCAGCTTACGATGCGCCTCGTCCAGATCTTCGCGGGGTAGACTGTCGACCCGCACCAGCAAGGCGCTGATGTTGTCGTCGCTACGGTTGGCCAGCGCCAGCTCGACCAGTTGTTGTGCTTCGGTCTCCAGCTCACGGTCGGGCTGCTGATTCAGGTCGGCCAAGCGCGCTTGCAACCGACGGTGATCGATAAACTCGTGCAGGCCGTCGCTGCTGAGCAGGTACAGGTCGCCTTGCTCAGCGCTGAACTGGTGGTAGTCGACCTCAAGGTGCGGATCGACCCCCAGCGCTCGGGTCAGGTACTGCTTGTCACCGCCGTAGCTACTGCTGTGGTCGCGGGTCAGCTGTTCCAGCTCGCCGCCACGGTAGCGGTAGATACGCGAATCGCCGACGTGCAGCAGGTGGGCGGTGGTGGATTTGATCACCAATGCCGAGAAGGTGGTGACCAAGGAGTTCTTGGCTCGGCTGCCGCTGTTGCCGTGTTGGAACAGCCAGCGGTTGAGTGCGTGCAGTACCCGCGCGGCCGAGGTTTTAACGGTCCAGGAATCGGGGGTGGTGAAGTACTGCTGGAGGAAGTCGGTAACGCTGGTTTGGCTGGCGATGTGCGACTCGGCGCTGGAGCTAACGCCGTCGGCCAGTGCGCAGGCCGCGCCCTTGTGTTGCAGCGCTTGAGAACCGGTCTCGGGCATCAGCGCGGCGAAGGCGTCCTGGTTCTCAAGTTTGGTGCCCGCGATGGAACAGCCGCCGAAACTGACCTTTAGTTGTGTCATAGATCTTCCGTTAGGCAGGAAAACGCCGCGATCGGGGCGGCGTTCTCTATTACTTCTTTCTGCAGTGTAGTGTTAACTCAAGTGACATCAATGAGTTGGACACTACCATCTTCCATTACTTCGGCAATCTGGCCGGACGGCTCTTCCATCATCAGCAACGTGATAAACCCGACCACGGCGGTAGCGGCGATCACCATAAAGAAGGTCGAGTAGTCGACCAAGGACAGCACGGTCAGGTAGACCACCGCACCGACGTTGCCGTAAGCACCGGTCATGCCGGCGATCTGGCCGGTCAAGCGACGTTTGATCAACGGTACCGCAGCGAACACCGCGCCTTCACCAGCCTGGACGAAGAACGAGCAGGCCATGGCGCCAGCAACGGCCAGGTACAGCGGCCAGGAGCTATCGATCATTGCCATCAGCGCATAACCGCCGGCGAGGCCTGCAGTCAGTACTAGTAGGGTGGATTTGCGGCCGAAACGGTCGCTCAACCAACCGCCGCCGGGGCGCGAGACCAGATTCATAAAAGCGTAGGCCGAAGCCAGTAGACCGGCGTAGACCATATCCAGCTCGAACACGTCGGCGAAGAATAGCGGCAGCATCGATACCACCGCCAGCTCGGAACCGAAGGTGGCAAAGTACAGCACGTTCAAAACCGCGACCTGCTTGAACTTGTAGCGGTGGATCTCGGGCACCTCTTCGACGAACAGGTTCTTGTTGATGCCGTAGGCTTTGTAGCAGTCGTAGACGTACAGCACTGCCAGACCGACGTAGATCAGGCTGGCGACGGTTTCGCTCAGGGTCGAGACGCCTTGGGGTGACAGTTTCCAAGTCAGCAGCGCCAGCGCGGCGTACATCGGTACCTTCATCGCCAGCATAAAGAAGAAGTCGCCCTTGCTGGTCACTTCCAAGCCGCCGATCTGCTTGGGTTTGAAGTAGGTCGAGCCCTTGGGGGTGTCGGAGACGTTCTTGTACCAGATAAAGCTGAACACCAGACTGATGGCGCCGGTCAGACCGACCGAATAACGCCAGCCGTCGTCACCACCAAACAGCAGTGCCAGCGTCGGCAGTAGCATGGCCGCGGCGGCCGATCCGAAGTTGCCCCAGCCGCCATAGATCCCTTCGGCGGTACCCAGCTCGTTGGCCGGAAACCACTCGCTGACCATGCGGATACCAACCACGAAACCGGCACCGACGAAGCCGAGCAAGAAGCGCGATAGTGCCGCCTGTTCGAAGTTGTCGGCCATGGCGAACATAAAGCACGGGAACGCCGACAAGAACAGGATCGCCGAGTAGGTGATGCGCGGGCCGTACTTGTCGGTCAGCATGCCGATCAACACTCGGGCCGGAATGGTCAGCGCCACGTTGAGGATCAGCAGGGTCTTGATCTCGGCACGGGTCAGTCCCAGTGACTCGGCGATCACGCCCATCAAGGGGGCGTGGTTGAACCAGACAAAGAAGGTGATGAAGAAGGCGATCCAGCTCATGTGCAGGATCTTCATCTTGCCGCCGAAGGCGAGCAGGTTGAAGCGCTCGGGTGTGCTGTTCATAAGGATTACCTCATAGCTAAAAAGTGTCAGTGCAAGAGCTATTGCATGAGGTGTGCCAGAAATGAGATATATCTTTTTTATCAGTTAAAACAATAGAGTATCTGTATTTTATGGGTAGATGTAGAGCGCGATGGGTGCGGGCTTCAGATGCGAATGCCTGAAGCCGGTGCATTTTTGAGTGAATTTTTTTGCATCGCACCAAAATAGGTTGGTGGTGGTCGAATTACAGCATCAGCTTGAGTAGCTGCTGCGATGAGAGCCCCCACTTCTGTACTTTGGCATAGCCGCTAATCTGGTCATCCGTGTCGTTCAAGTCGATGTCTTTGGGAGGAATCATGCGGCTGTTCTTGATGTCATATACCAGCCGTAGCTGCGGTTTGAGCGGGTTGTCGGTCTTGGACAACACTAGTGCCAAATGGCCGCTGTCGAGTTCGACGATGGAGCCAGGCGGGTAGACGCCGATAAAACGGATAAACTGTTGGGTCAGCTCAGGATTGAACTGCGTTTCGCTCCATTCGTATAGCCGTCGCAGGGCTTCGGTGGGCTGTAATCCCTTCTGGTAGCAGCGGTCCGAGGTGATGGCATCGTAGACGTCGATGATGGAGGCGATCTGACTATAGCGGCTCATCTGCTCGCCGAGCAGACCGTTGGGGTAACCGCTACCGTCGTAGCGTTCGTGGTGCTCGGCGGCGACCGCCATAGCGGTGCTGTCGATACCGTCGCATTGAGCCAGGATCCGCTTGCTATGGACCACATGGCTGCGCATCACCTTGAACTCGTCATCGCTCAGTCGACCTGGTTTATTGAGGATGGCGTCGGGAATCTTGACCTTGCCGATGTCATGCAGCAAGGCTCCGATGCCGATACTGTAGATGGTCTGGGCGTCGATATCGAGGTAGTGGCAGAACGCGACCATCAGCGCGCAGGCGCCGACCGAATGCTCGAAGGTGTATTGGTCGGTATCGCGGATCTGGGTCAAGGCGGGGAGTACGTCGGGATTGCGGATCAGCGAGCGGGTCATTCGTTCGACGATCTGGCCGGCGCTGTCCGAGGTCAGCTTGCTACCGGTTTGTGCGTCGCGCATCATTTCGGCGATCACTTGGTTCGCTTGGCGCAGCACTTCGACGCCGTTGCCGACCTCCTCTTGAAACGACTTTCTGACAGGCTGTTTAACGCTGGTTGTGCGAGCCAGCCGGTCAACGACCGCCTGTTGTTCACGGTTGGCCGTTTCGCGACTAGGGGCTCCGGCCAGGTCCAGCCCCTTTTCGGTGTCGATATACAGGCTCTTGATATTCAGCGCCTGCACTTTTAGCAGCGTTTTTTGGTCATTGATCTTGAAGCGACTGCGAGCGAAGGGGTGATCCATCCAGCCGCAATTGAGGTCGTGGACGTACATGCCAACTTTGAGGCCGGTGATGAGTATTTTTTTGATCATAGCCTGGCTACCACAAATCCTTGTGTAACTATCCTTTGTTGCTACCCCTTAGGATACAAGAGCAGGGTAACGATCGTTAGATCCGATGATTTTAAGCGGGGTCATTAATAGGCCTCATCGGCAGTATCTACCCCGAATAGTTTTACCAGTCTGGAACAAAACTAGCACTGATGCTGGTCAAGTTTTAACCCTTTTTGGTGACTACCTTTTGTGCCGTGAATAGCCATCACAGCTTGGTCGAAAGGGTCTTTGTGCTGTATGGTTATTGCGTTATAGTGTTGTTATATATTGTTTTTTTCTAATTAATAAAAGATCGAGTGGCGCTGCATTGGAGCCACAGTTCTCGAATCCCAAGGAATAGGTGTTTTTTGTCGTCGTCCGGTAAAAACATCGGTTGCTGGCTCAAGCACTATTGATTGAAACGGAGCGTCATGAATCAACATATTGGCTATAAGATACTGGCGTCGGTGGTGGTTTGCCTGCTGCTGGCGATGGGGGCGATCGGGGTCTACTTCACCCAAGAGCAGGAGCGCAGCATTCTGGAGCAGAATGAGCGTGCCATGATCAACCTGTCAGAGACCACCAGTCAAAGCGTTCAGACCATCATGCTAGCTGGTTACGCCGATATAGCCGAAGACTTAGCTGCTAACCTGAAGACGGTCGAAGGGATTCGGGATATTCGTATTATCGATCGTCACGGCGAGGAAGCTTTCTCCCAGAATCATACTATCGAAGACGTTAACGAGCGGATCGGTGACGAGGAGTTTTACACCCGCGACGAAGAGCACCAGATCGTGGTGTTTGATAAGCAGAACGTTCCATTTATGCAGGCGCTCGACACTCTTCAGATCACCACTTTCTACGAGCGGGGTGAAGACGGTGAACCGCTGTTGACGCTGTTGACACCGATCGAAAATCAAAAAGATTGTCACCGTTGTCATGGTGGCGACCACAAGGTGCGGGGGGTGATTAAACTGACTTCGCCGTTGACCCAAATTTACCAAGAGATTCGCCATACCTGGATCTCGCTGGTGATCGGCATGGTAGTGGTGACCGGCTTGGTGATTGTCGTAATTGGCTGGCTGGTTAGGCGTATCTCGCTGCCGATTCTGGATGCGGCCGAGCAGATGCAGGGGATCGCCACCGGCGACGGTGATCTGACGGTAACCTTGCCGGTAAAAGGGCGTGACGAGGTGGCCAAGCTGGCCGATGGTTTTAATACCTTTGTTGGCAAAATCCGCGGCATTATCGTAGACCTGTCCAGCTCGGCCGAGCAGCTCAAACATTTATCGGGTAGCGTCGAATCGATTTCGTCCGATTCGCAACGTGCGGCGATTCAGCAGCGCGAAGATACCGGGCTGGCTGCCGAGGCGGTTGCATCGATGAAACTCACTGTCGAACAGGTGGCGGCTAACGCGGATCAGGCCAGGTCAGAGGCGGGTCGAGTCGATAGGTTTGCTCAGGAGGGGCAGCGCGATGTTGAGGGTAGCATCGAAGCGATCCATGATCTCAAAGGGCGTATCGACGATTCGAGCCAGGCGATCAGCGACCTGAGTGATGATGTCAATAAGATCGGTGAAATCCTGACGATGATTCAATCGATCGCCGATCAGACTAACCTGCTGGCGCTCAACGCCAGTATCGAGGCGGCGCGAGCCGGCGATCAGGGCCGAGGCTTTGCGGTCGTAGCCGACGAGGTGCGGACCCTGGCGGGGCGTAGTCACGATTCGACCGAAGAGATCCAGCGCTTTATCGAGCGGCTGCAATTGAGCAGTGGCAAGGTGCGCGAGCAGATGCAGCGCTGCCAAGTACAAGCCGACGACAGCATGACCAAGGCTGACCGCTCGGGTGAATCGCTGCAGCGAATCACCGAGGCAGCGCACCAGATCGTCAATATCAATACCGCAATCTCGCAGGCGTTGGCCGAGAGCGAACACAATACCGAGGCGATCAGCCAGTCGATCGGCAATATCAGCGATGAAGCCAATCAAGCCACCCAGCAAGCCGAGTTGGCTTACCAGCGCAGCACCGAGCTGGCTGGTTTGGTGGAGCAGCTTGAGCAGTTGGTGAAACAGTTCCGGGTCTGAGCCATAGTCTATACAGAAGGCTTGGCAGGGACTAAGCGGAGCAGACACTGATGGGAAGTTTGATGGCGTCATCGCAGACACAAACCGTCCCTGCTTGGGTAACACAGATGGAGGCGGGCAGCTGGTACCGCATCTCGGGTAGTCAGCCAGACCTGGGGCTGGCCCCGACTCCGGTGGGAACGCGTTATCTTGGTGATAACGATCCGGCGCTGGACCGTAGCCTGAATCCGTCACGCTCGCTGGAATCGCGCTTGCGCCGATGGCTAGGGCGCTACGTCAAAGCCCCCTGGAGCGGTCGAGGCGACTTTCGCTCCATTACCGAAGCCTGGAACAGTGCGGTGCTGGCCAGCCGCTTTGGTGACAGCGGGTCGATGGTTTGCTTCGGCGGCGGGCATAACAACTATTTCGGCTCCGACGTACACGCTTTCGATCTGGCAACACGGTGCTGGTCGCGCATCAGCGATGGCTATGTTAGCGGGGCCGCCGATGCTTACGGTGCGGGTGCTGTATACCCCGATGCGGTCTACCCCGACGGCTCGCCACTGCCGCCGCATACCTATCAATACCTGCAATACAACCCAATCAGCAACGAACTAATGCTGGCAAAAGGTCAGCAGGAAATGGGCCCCGACGTGGTGCCGACGCCGATCCCACACCTGTTCAATTTCGATACTTTGCAATGGCGGCACGGCCCAAAACACCCCAATGCGGCGCTGAAATCCGGCGGCTTTTCGGCCTGGGATTCGCACCGCAATATCCACTGGGTTCACTCGGGCGACGACGGCGACAGCTTCGCTGGCTTTAGCCCAGAAGGTGATAATGACGATGGCAGCGCCGGGAGCTGGAGTCTGTGTCATCCCGGTAAACTGCCGAAGGCCGCCGATCACAACGCCATGGCCTACGACTCCAAGCGGGACCTGCTATTGGTGCTGGTGCACCAGCACAATGCGCTGTACGCGATCAACCCCGCCTCACCGTCCGAGGCGGCGGTGCGGTTGGACTCGCTTCCCGCCATAGCAATCAGTCCCTACGCTACGATTGAATACTGTTCCGTGTTGGATCGATTTATCTACTACTCGGCCAGCGAGGGGGACGCGCTCTATTCGATCACCCCACCGAGCGAGGCATCATGGAACGAAACGGTTACGGCAACCTGGACCTGGCAGCAGTTATCAGTAGCGGCGAATTCGTTAAATCCTGTCCGAGATGCGGCAAAGTACAGCAACAGCGAACACAACAACCTTGAACACTGCTTCGGCCGTTTCAGGCTTGTTAGTTATGGCAAGACAGTTATCGCTGTGCTGGTACGGCATATCGACTCGCCGGTCTATGCGATCAAACTCGCCTAAGGAGCCTGCCGCCTTGAGATGGAATGATCAGTATTTATTGAAATCTAGGAAATAGTCCTATTTTAGTAATCTGCTAGTCGGTGCAGAATTTATCTCAAGCTACAAGGATACATAGGAAGTACCACCAAAAGGATTCGGTGGGTAGCGTTCAAGGACACAATAAAAAAAGCTGCCATCATAGGCGGCTTTTTTTATGGGCGTTTCTGGCCAAGTCCAGTCGTATTTCTGCACAAGATTGTAGTTGTCCCTATCGTTCAAAATAGGAGGGTTGTGTGACGTTTTTGCTCAGAAACCTATTCAGCTGTTGCCCTAAGCGGTTATTGGGATGTATCGCGTCGATACTGGTGGGGCTGTCTCATTCTATATGGGTGTTTATCGATCAACCCTCTGCTACATTCAGCCAAATTATCGGCGTTAATACTTTCTGGTTTGTCCCTTGGTTCACGATGGGCGCTACCTTTCTGATGATGTGGGCTGAAGTGGTGCGAACGCTTCGCTTAGCTCCTTGAATCTCTGGGTTTAATGCCGTAGAGCTGCGGATCGGCTTGTCCGCAGGTTCCCCGGAGCTGGTGTTGATTGTTTTCAGTTAAGCTAATAGCTTAGGGAAACAATAATAACGACACACCGGAGCACCGGATGACAACACCCATTCTGCCCCCCTCTAAGGCCGAGCTGGCCGCGTTGTTTCGCCGCTTTATCGATCCTCAATATGTCATCAGCGATCAGGAAACGCAGAAGCCTTACGAGTGTGATGGCTTGTCGATGTATTGCGAGATGCCGCTACTGGTGGTGCTGCCAGAAACGGTCGATCAGGTTCAACAGCTGATGAAGATCTGTCATCGCTATCAGATCCCTGTGGTGGCCCGTGGTGCGGGTACCGGCTTATGCGCCGGAGCGATGCCCAGTGCTGACGGGGTGCTGCTCTCTTTAGCCAAATTCAATCAGATACTCGAGATCGATCCGCATGCCCGAACCGCGCGGCTGCAACCCGGGGTGCGTAATCTGGCGATCAGCGAAGCGGTGGCTGAGCACGGGTTGTATTACGGCCCCGATCCCTCATCACAGATCGCCTGCACTATAGGTGGCAACGTCGCCGAGAATTCGGGTGGGGTGCACTGCCTAAAGTATGGCCTCACCGTTCACAATATCCTCAAAGTAGAACTGATCACTGTCGAGGGTGACAAGCTGGTGGTCGGCAGCGACGGTCTGGATAGTTGCGGTATGGATCTGCTGGCGCTGTTGACCGGCTCGGAAGGGCTGCTGGGGGTGGTGACCGAGATTACCGTCAAACTACTGCCCTCGCCGGAGAAGGCCCAGGTGGTGATGGCGGGCTTTGATAATGTTCAACAGGCCGGCGATGCGGTGGGCGGTATTATCTCACGCGGAATCATCCCGGCGGGTCTTGAGATGATGGATGGTTATGCTATCAGCGCCGCCGAAGACTTTGCCCACGCAGGCTACCCCAAAGATGCCAAGGCACTGCTGTTGTGTGAAGTAGACGGCACCGCCGAAGAGGTGCATGAGCATATCGAGCTGGCCGAATCGGTGTTTGGCGAGTACGGCGCCACGTCGATTCGCACTTCGCAAAGCGATGCCGAGCGGGCCTTGTTGTGGAAGGGCCGCAAGTCGGCGTTTCCAGCCGTGGGGCGGATCTCACCCGATTACTACTGCATGGACGGAACCATTCCACGCGGCCAGTTGGCGCATGTTTTGACGGCGATGCAGCGGATGTCTGAGGAGTATGGTCTGCGGGTGGCCAACGTGTTTCACGCCGGTGACGGCAATCTTCATCCGTTGATTCTGTTCGATGCCAACGTACCCGGCGAGTTTAAAAAGACCGAGGAGTTTGGCGGCAAGATTCTGCAGCTCTGTGTTGAGGTGGGCGGCTGTATTACTGGTGAGCACGGCGTCGGCATCGAGAAGATTCGGCAGATGCCGGTGCAGTTCAACGATCAGGAACTGCAACAGTTTCATGCGATCAAGGCGGCGTTTGACCCGGTCGGAACGCTCAATCCTGGCAAGGGCGTCCCGACGCTGAAAAATTGTCAGGAGTATCGCGCTATTCAGGGTGCGTCAGAACCTCAATCAAGCGGAGCTCAACATGGCTGATATCAGCACCCGGTTGCAGGATCAGGTCAAAACCGCGCGCCTTGAGGGTAGTGAATTAAATATTGTCGGGGGGGGCAGCAAAGTCTTTATGGGGCGGATTGGTCGTGGCAGCCAATTAGATATCAGCGGCCACAGCGGCATCGTTAGTTACCAGCCAGTGGAGTTGGTACTCACTGCTAGGGCGGGCACCTTAATAAGCGATATCCAGGCGACGTTGGCTGAGCAGGGGCAGACGCTGGCGTGTCAACCGCCCACCTTTGATGGCAATGCGACCCTCGGCGGCACGCTGGCTTGCAACCAGTCGGGTCCGGCGCGGCCTTGGTGTGGTTCGATCCGGGACCATGTGTTGGGCGTTCGGTTGATCAACGGTAAAGGAGAGCATTTAAAATTTGGCGGTCAGGTGATGAAAAATGTGGCCGGCTACGATGTGTCGCGGTTGCAGGCAGGAGCGATGGGCACTCTCGGGGTGCTCACCGAGATCAGCCTCAAGGTTCTGCCCAAGCCGGCCTACAGTTTGACGCTGGTGGAAGCTATGCCGCTCGAGCAGGCGATCGAGCGCATGAATGCCCGGGCGTCTGAGCCCAAGCCGTTGAGTGCCGCATGCTGGCTCGATGGACGACTCTATCTGCGATTATCCGGTGCCC
>JBALWS010000130.1:0-12189 GCA_036960405.1 Halopseudomonas sp.
ACCCAAGTGGCTTACGCCAGTGACGCTGCAGTGGTGATGGTGGAGGTGACCAAAGCACTGACGGCTCTGTGATATAGCAACATGGAAAGTTAAACAAAACGCAAAGAAGGTTTTTTTCTGTCAGGTAAACTCCGACTTTGCATTTTCTGTTGGTAATGAAAAATATTGGGTAGCACCGCTCTCTATGACAGAGGCCGCTACCTATCGACTGACTCTGCAATGAGCCCTCATTGCTTATGTAATGCATCTCCTTTTGCTTTGGTTGTCATGGTTTACCTCATTAAGCAATTTTACTCGCTTAGTTCGGTGTCCAGAAAGGGTGGGACGGATCAGTTTAGAAAATTGGTTGAGCTGAGGGCTGATATCAAACACGACACGAAGCCACACCGGAGTCAATTCAGAGGCAGGGTAGCGTTTATCTGTTCCGATTCTGATGTGGCGTTTTCGAACAGTCTGTACCTTGGTTTGTCAAAAATTAACAGCTCAAGGTCAGTCTTGCGACTATTGGCTCTAGCAGTGCGGCCAAATCTCATAATATAGGGGGGCTAATACTCAAAAAATGGAGTGATATGCCCTTAAACCAGCCACTCTCTTGCTGTATCTGTAACCACCGTGACAGCTGGGTGGGAGATTCGTCGTTCAATGGATATGGCGTAGAATTGCTCTCGCACTGACTCGGTTCGCCCAACGACAACGACGCCATACTGACTTTGCACCTCCTTTTCGATCGGGGTAGGGGCGATAAATACCCCTGTTCCAGCCTGCCCAAAGGCCTTCATCAAGGCGCTGTCATCAAACTCGCCTACGATTAGTGGGAAGATACGGTGCCTCTCAAACCATTGTGATAGTTGACTATTTACGGCTGCTGTTCTTCCGGATAACAACATAGGCTGGCCGTTAAGATTATGCGGAAAACCAGGACCCAGCTGCTGTGCGAGTTGGGGGTGGGCAAAAAAACTGATACCGCAATCGCCAAGTCGATGATTGGCTCCCCGAACACTGCCCCCCGGCGGCATGGGGGCCTCCGATATCACCAGGTCGATTCGGTGTAACGAAAGCTCGATCAGCAATGTTTCCATCGAGCCTTCTCTGCAGTGAATACGGACAGATTCTGGTATCTGTAGGGCAGGTGCAAGCATCCTATAGGCAATGGACTTAGGAACGACATCGACAACACCTACTTTGAACATTAGCGCACGGTTCTCCAGCGGCTGACGGATCATCTCCTCGAGTTCGCTACCCATAGAAAAAATGTCTTCAGCGTAGCGCATAGCCAATCGGCCACTTTCGGTTAGCTCCAGATTACGGCCTACGCGTGTAAAGAGGGGCTTTCCCAGTTCTCGTTCCAGTATGCTGATCTGTCCGCTGATGGTTTGCGGCGTAATTTGAAGCCGCTCGGCAGCTTGAGTGACGCTGCCCTCTTTGGCGACCATCCAGAAATAGCGCAAGTGTTTATAGTTGATGATAATTCCTCCCGATTCGATTTAAACGAACTATTACCAAACTATATTCGATTTTTCATACGCCTTAAAGCAGCCGATACTAGCGTCGGACAAATTGTCTTTTCTTGACGTTATTTAAGCGTTCGGTGATCAACCTACATACCGACCTGCTCAGGAGTGAATCTATTATGGCCTCAACTGCCAACAACGCTGTGACGCAACCTCAAACAGAGGTGCTTGCCACCAATAAAGTGATCCGAAATACCTATACGTTGCTCGCCTTGACGCTGCTATTCAGTGCGTTGACCGCGGGTATATCACTCGTGCTACAACTGCCACATCCTGGTCTGCTGTTGACTCTCGGTGGTTATTTTGGACTCTTCTTTTTGACCAACAAACTCCGTAACAGTGGCTGGGGGTTGCTCAGCGTTTTCGCCCTTACCGGCTTCATGGGATACACACTGGGGCCGATTCTCAATATGTATCTGGCTCTGCCTAATGGAGCCCAAGTGGTGATGACCTCAACGGCTGCCACCGGAGGTATTTTTCTTGGCCTGTCACTCTATGCTCTGACTAGTCGCCGTGATTTCAGTTTTATGGGTGGGTTCCTCATGGCTGGAATCTTGGTGGCGTTTATGGCCGGGCTAGCTGCTGTCTTTCTCGATATGCCTGGCTTGTCGTTGGTCGTTTCGGCGATGTTTGTGCTGCTGATGGCGGGACTGATTCTCTACCAGACCAGCAGCCTCATCCATGGTGGAGAAACCAATTACATCATGGCTACGGTTACTCTCTACGTTTCTATCTTTAACTTGTTCACCAGCTTGCTTCACTTGCTTGGCTTCGTAAACAGTAACGATTAAGGGATAAAAATGGCCGCTTCGGTAAAACGCTTGGAACGCTTAAAGCGATCGCATCGCCTTAAGCACCAAGGGCGTGAGTTCAAAGCTCCCTGGGAACGCTCATTCGAGCGGGTGCTAACCCCGTTGGACGAGTTCATCCATCGGCAGACCACCAGTGGGATGCTGCTAATGCTGTGTGCGGTGATCGCTTTGGTTCTCGCCAACAGTCCTTGGTCGGGCAGCTACCAGCACCTCATTCATACTCCTCTGTCCATCGGCGCAGGGGGCTGGATATTGGAGAAGTCTCTTCAGCACTGGATCAACGATGGATTAATGGCCTTGTTCTTTTTTGTCGTGGGTCTGGAGCTTAAGCGAGAGATATTGGTAGGTGAGCTGGCTGAGCTTCGCCACGCGGTCTTGCCCATTGTCGCCGCTATTGGTGGCATGCTCATCCCGGCATTGATGTACGTGGCTTTCAGCTCCGATGGTGAGGCGTTGCGGGGGTGGGGGATTCCGATGGCAACCGATATAGCTTTCGCCATTGGCGTATTGGTGTTACTGGGGAACCGAATCCCCAAAACATTGATTACCTTTCTGATCGCCCTGGCGATTGCCGACGACTTGGGGGCGGTACTTGTCATCGCCTTGTTTTACACCGAACAGCTCAGTGTTCTAGCCCTTTTTTGGGTGGCGGGTTTGTTTGCTGTCCTTATCGCCTTTAACCGAGGAGGGGTACGCAACTCGACGCCCTATTTTTTAGTCGGTACGTTGCTGTGGCTGGCGATGCTTGCTTCGGGAGTACATGCGACCCTTGCCGGAGTCCTGACCGCCCTTACCATTCCTGCGCTGCCAAAATACGATCCGCTCCGGTTCTCGCACTCGGTGGGAAAGATGATGACCCAGTTCGAAAAAGCCCATCGTGAAAATGACAATATCCTCACCAATGACCGCCTACGTAGTCTAACGCAGTCGCTAGAAAGCGGAGCCTCTCAGGTGCAGGCACCGTTGCAGCGACTGGAGCATCAGTTTCATCTGCCGGTGGCTCTGTTGGTCATTCCTCTATTTGCCTTAACCAACGCAGGAGTCCCACTGGACACGGACTCCCTTGGGCTGGCCTTCCAGCACCCGGTTACCCAAGGTGTTATGGCGGGACTTTTGTTAGGTAAGTTTCTCGGTATTTTCGGGGCTAGCTGGCTAGCGATTAAGATCGGTATAGGCACTCTTCCTGAAGGTACCCGATTGGCCCATATCGCGGGAGTTGCTTGGCTGGGGGGGATAGGATTTACCATGGCAATTTTCATCGGTGACCTGGCTTTCATGCATCAGCCCGAGCTTCAAATACTCGCCAAGACGGGAGTGCTAATCTCTTCGCTGCTGGCAGGTATCCTCGGTTGTAGTTGGTTATGGTGGTGCACGCGGCATGATGTCTAGAGGCATTGGCCAGCGCGGAAAACATAGAGCAATACTCAAACAGCAGGACAGTAAATAATGGATCCGCTCTGGATTTTGGTCGCCTTTGGCATGGGGTTTCTAGCACAGCAACTGCGCCTACCACCTTTGGTAGGTTTTCTAGGGGCGGGATTTATCCTCCACGCTCTAGGCGCCGAAGGTGGTCCTTTTCTGCAGCAGCTTGCAGATCTCGGGGTAACCCTGCTGCTGTTCACCATTGGGCTCAAGCTACGCCCTCGTAGCTTGCTAGCAGCCGAAGTCTGGGGTACAGCTTCTGCCCATATGAGCCTTAGTATTTTATTGGTTATGGGGCTGCTGATGCTCCTAGGGCTGACCGGAATGGGGTTGTTCGCCATTCTGGACTGGCAATCTGCGGCGGTGATTGGTTTTGCCCTTAGCTTCAGTAGTACCGTCTTTGCGATAAAAACTCTTGAGGAGCGGGCCGAGCTGAAAAGCCGTCATGGCCAGACCGCCATCGGTATTTTGATCATCCAAGATATTTTCGCGGTGGTGTTTTTGACCCTGGCCACCGATAAAACACCTTCCTTATGGGCTGTTATTTTGCTGGCTCTACCATTGATCCGGCCACTACTCTCCTCCTTGCTGGTTCGCTGCGGTCATGGAGAGTTGCAGGTACTTTACGGGCTTGTGGTCGCGATTTCAGCCAGTGCGCTGTTCGAACAGGTCGGTATGAAGGGCGATCTTGGCGCTCTGATAGTCGGCGCGATGCTCAGCAGTCACCCCAAGTCCGTCGAACTGGCCCGCTCGCTGCTGAGCTTCAAAGATTTGTTTCTGGTGGGCTTCTTTCTCTCTATCGGAATTAACGCGCTACCGAGTTGGACCGATCTGGCCGTGGCGACCGGGCTGGTGGTGCTATTATTACCTCTCAAAACGCTGCTGTTCCATGCGCTGTTGACGGGGTTACGTCTGAAGGTTCGCAGCGCTTTCCTTAGCTCCTTGAGTCTGGCCAACTACAGTGAGTTTGGTCTGATTGTTACCGCGGTCGGAGTTTCTGCAGGCTGGATCGATTCGCAATGGCTGATGATCATGGCGCTGGCGCTAGCCATCAGCTTCGTGCTGGCTGCCATTCTTAACGCCAATGCCCATGACTTCTATGCTGCTGTTGAAACGCATTTACGACCCTTGCAGAGTAATGCCCGACTCCCCAGCGACACCCCTCCCGACCTAAAAGGCGCGGATATCTTGATTATGGGGATGGGTCGGGTCGGCAGTGGTGCCTATGATGCTATGCACGATACCTACAACAACCGGGTGTGTGGTATCGACTCGGATGCACGCCAAGTTACTCGTCAACAACAAGCTGGGCGTAACGTTACATTGGGGGATGCCGAGGATGCAGATTTCTGGGAGGGAGTGGATCCTGCATTACTCAAGCTAGTAATGCTTGCTATGCCTACCCTCGGCGATATGGTGCAGACCGTTACGCGACTTCGGAAGGCAGGCTACCACGGTCCGATTGCGGCAGTCGCCAAGTACGAAGATGAACGTAGTCAGCTGGAGGCTCTAGGGGTTCAGGCAGCCTTTAACTTCTATGCCGAGGCTGGGGCTGGATTTGCAGCCCATGTGCACCGAGAACTGCAGTTGGAAAATAAACCAAGCAGGGTCCCGGCATAGGAGCCCCGTCGAATACTAGAGCCGCCAGACTCGCAAAGGAAAGTTTCTCGATCGCATGGAGACACTGGTTCCGTGGCAACGCTTGCAGGCCGTAATCGAACCACATTATCCCCAAGCGGGAAGCGGCCGTCGTCCCTATCCCTTGGCGACGATGCTGCGTATCCACTGCATGCAGCAATGGTACAGCCTGAGCGACCCAGCCATAAAGGATGCGCTCTACTAAATCGCGTCCATGCGATTGTTTGCAGGCCTGTCATTGGATGGTCCGATCCCTGATCACACCACCATCATGAGCTTCAGGCATTTACTGGAGCGCCACGGTTTCGCCCGAAAGGTTTTCAACGAGGTAAACGACTGGCTGAGCAAAGCCGGTGTATTTTGAATACATGAAAGCCTGCGTCCGAGCCAAAGTTGAGCATCCGTTCCGGATTATCAACTGTCTGTTTGGGGTCACCAAGGCACGTTATCGTGGCAGGGCTAAAATGACAGCAAACTGGCCATGCTGTTTGCTCTGGCGAATATCGTCCGAGTGAGTCAGATGGTCAAAACATAGGATCAGTGCTTGGATGCCGAAAAAGAAGGCATCCAAGCACTAAAAAACGAACAGATACCGGGTGATCAGCCAGCAAATCGACCTCAATGGAGCAATTTGCTTAAAGGTGGGACTTATTCGTACGTTCCCTAGCTGATCCGCCATACCCGTCATAAGACAGCAAAAAGTGCCCCCTACTGGCATTTAACGATTGTTAATAGGGCGGTTTCTAGACCAACTACCTGCTTTGAAAAGTCGTTTGTAGAGCTATCGAATTGATACCAAGCACATCGTGCTGAATTAATATCCCTCAACTCTGGATGGCTGAATAGCCTCTTTTTCAATTCCCATACGACGAGGATTGTAAAGATATCCATTCGAGTTATAGATATCCCCTTCGATTCGGGCTATTGATATCCGGTATATGCAATATCACCTGATCGGACTGATGGAATGAAAACCAGTCTTACGCGACTGAAGACATTGAGTAGCCTGAGCATTTTCTGCCTGGTGGTTGTGCTGACGCTGCTATTCACCTGGCAGGCCTATTACTACAGCCGGGACTGGTCTCTCAGGGAACTTCATCTGAACGGTGAGGACCGCATTTTGTCCTATATCAGTGGCATCCGGCGGGACTTGAACCGGTACCAAACGATGCCTTTCGTGCTCTCGCAAAGCAGCGACGTGAGGCAGCTGCTTGGGCATAGCGATCCCGATCTGAAGATCAAGGTTAACCGTTTTCTCGAGCAGACCAATCAGATTTCCGGGACTAGAAACTGGTCGGTGTTGGATGCTCAGGGGGAGGTGGTGGCCAGCAGCGACTGGCGACGCGCCCGTAGCGACCTAGGTAACTTCTACGCCAGCAAACCCTTTTTTCGCGAGGCGTTGACCGGTGAATACGGCGGTTACTTCGACCCCGGGCGAGACCAAACGCCCCTCTATTTTCTGTCGGCGCCTATTTATAGGGATACACGGCTCATTGGGGTGGCGGTCATCAGTGTTGATTTACGTAAGCTTCAGGAGAGCTGGACCGCGACCCGCGAGCACCTGGCAATCAGCAACGAGGGCGGTGTCATTTTCCTGTCGAGCCTGGAATCGATGCGCTACCGCCATCTTCCCGGCCAGTCTCAACCGAAAGATAAAAAAGCCGAGCTGCCTTACCGCTGGGTATCCGATCAGCTGCAGGACAATACCCGGATAGCATTGTTCAAGGGGGATAATGAGGCAGGTTTTTTGGTCCAGTCGGTTCTGCTGGACGACCTGAGGTGGCAGATCCATTTTCTTTCCGAGTTGACACCCATGCGCAGCAGGTTGAAGTCGGTGGTGTTGTTCAGCCTTGGAGGCGGACTGGCTATTGCCCTGTTGATGCTGTTTATCAGGGAGCGTTGGTTGAAAGACCTGTCAAGACAGGAGGCCCGGGAACTGCGTTTAAAGAACGAAGCTCAACAGCGGGCGGTGATCAACAATACTCAGGCTGGGCTTATTATTCTCGACGACCAGGGGCGGGTGCGTTTTATCAACCCCCGGGCACTGAGTGCTCTTGGTTTGCGCAGTGAGCAGATTCTTATGCAGCCCATCGACCGGCTGATTGCGCCAGACCAAGCACAGGAGCTGTTGCAGAATCTGGCTGAGCGGCTGTCCGATCGGTCAGGTTTTCAACCCATCAACCTACTCGAAGGGGTGGCGGTACGGGCGGACGGTAGCCACTTTCCGATGATGATCTCTATCAACCCCATCGCCTGGGGTGATCAAGATGGTTATCTGGTCACGCTAGTGGATATAACCAAGCGAAAGCGGGCCGAACAGGCATTGCAGCAAGCCAACGAGGTGCTGGAACAACGGGTGCAAGCGCGAACCAGAGCCCTGCACGATGCCCAGGCCGAATTGATTCAGCAATCCAAACTGGCTGCGTTGGGTACCATGTCGGCCGCCATCGCCCATGAACTCAACCAGCCGCTGACCGCCATCCGAACTTCCATTTTCAGCACCCGTCTGCTGCTCGAGCGGGGACGGCAAGATACAGCACAAAAAAATCTCGAACAGGTCGTCCAGATGACCAACCGCATGGCATTGATCACCGGCCAGCTGAAAACCTTCGCCTATAAACGTCCGGAGCGACTGGTCGCGGTCTCGGTACAGAAAGCCCTTGAGCAAATACTACCCATGTTCGAAGAACGCATCGCCAATGAGCAGGTTGAACTTCAGATTGAGCGAGATACACCGCTTGAGGTGCTGGCCGATCAACCCCGTCTGGAGCAAGTGTTGATCAATCTGGTCCGTAACGCCCTGGATGCTATGGCCGACAGCGAGCCGAGACAGCTCTGTATTGAATTGTGCCAGGAGGGGCCGCTGGCCGTGATCATAGTTGCCGATGCCGGTCCGGGGCTGTCGGAGGAGGTACTGGAGCACCTGTTCGATCCCTTCTTTACCACCAAGGAGGTGGGCCAGGGGCTAGGGCTGGGGCTGTCTATCAGCTACGGTATTATCCGGGACCTGGACGGCAGCATCCGTGCCGTTAATCAGCCTGATGGCGGCGCGCGGTTCCAAATCAAGCTGCCTCTCTACACTCACCACCACAATCGAGACAATGATGAATAGACGCGGACAGGTAATGCTGGTGGATGACGAAGCCCTGGTACGACAGACCACCGCCCAGTGGCTGGACCTAGCGGGTTTCGAAGTGACCGAGTTTGGGGATGCCGCTTCGGCACTCGAGGCGTTGACCCCCGATTATCCGGGCATTCTAGTCACCGACGTCAAGATGCCGCGGATGGATGGCCAGCAGCTGCTCAGTGAGGCTCTCAAACGTGTTCCGGAACTACCGACCATCCTGGTGACGGGGCACGGCAACGTAGATATGGCCATCGCCTCCGTGCGCGAGGGGGCTTATGATTTTATTGAAAAGCCTTTTGATCCCGAGCGCTTGGTGGAGACCATCCAGCGTGCTTGCGAAAAACGCCAGCTAACGCTTGATAATCAGCGCTTGCAGAAGCAAATATCCGGCGGTGATGGCATCGAAACCCGTCTGATTGGGCACTCAGCGGCTATGGAGAGGCTGCGTCGGGATATCCTTCGCCAGGCCCAGATCGACACCAACTTGATCATTTACGGTGAGACCGGCGTCGGCAAGGAGCTGGTGGCTCAGTGTCTGCACGAATTCGGCCCCCGGGCCGACCAGCCATTCGTTCCTCTTAATTGCGGTGCCATTCCCGAAAACCTGTTCGAAAGTGAATTGTTCGGACACGAGGCCGGCGCTTTCACCGGAGCCAGCAAGCGTCGAGTCGGCAAGTTTGAATATGCTGATGGGGGAACGCTGTTTATGGACGAGGTCGAGAGCATGCCGTTGAGCCTTCAGGTCAAGGTGCTGCGCACCCTTCAGGAAGGCACGGTGGAACGGCTGGGGGAAAACCGCCAGCGTCCGGTGAATCTGAGGGTGGTGGCGGCGACCAAGGTCGAGCTGAAGGGGGACGAGGCTTTTCGTCAGGACCTGTACTACCGGCTCAATCTGGGTCAGATTTATATCCCACCGTTAAGGGAGCGGCAGGAGGATATTCCACTACTGTTTGAGCACTACGCTCGCAAGGCCTCCGAGGATCAGGGCTGCGACTATGCGCCCTGTAGTGGCCAGGAGTTTCGCACCTTGCAGTGCTATCCCTGGCCCGGCAACGTGCGGGAACTGCGTAATATCGCCATTCGCTATGCCCTAGATCCGGGCTGTAATCTGACCGAGCTGCTGAATCCTTCCGCACCGCTGGTGGGGCTCTCCGACGATACCGATTTACCGCTGATGTTGCAGGTGCAGAATTTTGAGGCCCAAGTGATCCGTCAGGCGCTACAAAAACACCATGGTAACATCCAGTCTGCCCTGGATGCATTGGATCTGCCCCGTCGGACCTTGAATCAAAAGATGCAGAAATACGGCATCAATCGGGCTGATTTCACCGAATAGGCGATATTTTGCCGACACATCGCGCGCCGGGGATCCCCTTGGGCGATCTAGGTCGCATAATTCAACCGAGAGGGGTCCGCATCAGTAGGGAAAAGTAACAAACGAACGCTTGGATGAGGCGATAAGCAAAAAATTGCTTATCGCGGCGAAATAGCTCGGCGGTATTTTGCTCAATTCTCATAAATTGGTATTATTAAGATAAATATAAATCTTATAAAACAGTGTGTTAATAGAAGTTGGCGGGTTTGGCATCCTGCTTGCTATAGAGGAGATACGGAACATTTCCGCTATAACAATAACTGATTGAGGATACGCTATATGCAAGCTACCAAACGCCGTTTTGTTAAAGGGCTCGGGTTGGCGCTGACGCTGGGGTCTGTTTTGTCCCTCGGCACGATGCCTGCTCAATCCGCCGAAAGTCGCTCCTACATACTGGCCACCGCCTCCACTGGCGGGACCTACTACCCGGTGGGTGTTGCTCTGGCAACCCTTTCCAAGGTCAAATTGGCTCCCAAACACAAGGTATCCCTGTCCGCCATCAGTTCTGCCGGATCTGGCGAAAACGTTAAATTGCTGCGTGAAAACGAGGCCCAATTCGCCATCATGCAGGGGCTATACGGCGCCTGGGCTTGGAATGGCGAGGGCAAGGTCAAAGACAGTGGCCCGCAGAAGCAACTGCGTTCGATCAGCATGCTGTGGCAGAACGTAGAGCATTTTGTGGTACGCAGTAAGCATGTAAAAAGCGGTACTGTGGATGATCTGAAATCCTTGTCCGGAAAGAAATTTTCCATCGGCAAACGAAACTCTGGCACCGAAGGCTCTGGTCGGCAGATTCTCGGAGGATTGGGTATCAATGCAGAGGATTTCGATCTGGCCTACATGGGGTATGGCCCCAGCGCCGACGCCCTGCAAAACGGCGCGATCGAAGGCATGAACACCCCCGCAGGTGTCCCCGCTAGCGCGGTGACGCGAGCCTTCGCCGCCATGGGCGAGGACGTCACGATTCTGGATTTCTCCGATCAACAAGTGAAGCAAGCGAACAACGGCTATAACCTCTGGACGCCCTATACCATTGCTGCTAACACCTACCCGGGCCAAAGCAAGGATGTGCGTACCATCGCCCAGCCCAACTTCCTGGCGGTGCGGGATGATATTAGCGAGGAGGACGTCTACCTGCTGACTAAGACTATCTACGAGAATCTGCCCTTCCTAAACAGCATCCACAAAGCCACCAAGGCGATGAGTCTGCAGAAAGCGATCGCCGGTCTGCCGGTGCCACTGCACCCTGGTGCGGCTCGTTTCTACCGTGAACAGGGTCTTAGCATTCCCGATCACCTGATCGCCAAGTAATACGCATTGGGGGGCAGTTGCTCCCCGTTTTCCCGCAAACTATCAAACCAAGCCGCCACCAACGTGGTGGCGGGAAGGTGCTGCCATGTCGATTGAAAAAACCATAGTCCCCCCCCCCACGCCGGTTATGACCGATTCCGATACCCAAAAGAAACTCAAACAGCTAGAACTGACCCAGCGCAGCGAGCAGAGCCTGATCGGCCGCACGGTCTACTGGCTAGGTATTGCGTTCGCGTTGGCGCATATTTATTTCAATACGTTGGGCACCCTGTCGGAGCTCTGGGTTTCTGCGATCCATTTCGGTGGCTTCGGCCTGCTTTGTGCGCTGATGGTGCCGCTGAAACGCACCGGTCGGCGCCAGCAGAACCTGGTGTTGGCGGTCGATGTCGTGATCGGGTTGGCGGCCGTCGCCAGTGCCGCTTACTTGATGTTGTTCGAGAACGCCCTCTACGACCGTGGTGTTCATTTTGTGACCACCGACTGGATTGCCGCTCTGGTGGCGATTGCGGTGGCGCTGGAACTGACTCGCCGTACCACCGGTTGGTTTATTCCGGTAATGATTCTGATCGCCCTGAGTTACGTGTTCTGGTGGGGAAAATACTTGGGAGGGGTGTTCAACTTCCCGGGTTTAAGCCTGGAAACGCTGTTGTTTCGCAGTTACTTCAGTGGTGAGGGGATGTTTGGCTCTATCGCCCGGATCTCTTGGACCTTCGTGTTTATGTTTATCCTGTTCGGGGCGTTTTTGGTCAAATCCGGCGCCGGTGACTTTATTGTCAATCTTTCGCGTAGCATCGCCGGACGCTTCGTCGGCGGCCCTGGCTTTGTCGCCGTGTTCGGCTCCGGTCTGATGGGGTCGGTATCGGGCTCCGCCGTTGCTAACACCGTTTCTACCGGCGTGATCACCATCCCGCTGATGCAAAAGGCCGGCTTCCCCGCCAAGTTTGCTGCCGGCGTCGAGGCCGCCGCCTCCACCGGCGGACAGCTGATGCCACC
>JBALWS010000131.1:0-11937 GCA_036960405.1 Halopseudomonas sp.
CTTCGAAACCAACCGCAGCGCCGAGATCATGTCACGGCTGACCACCGATACCACCTTGTTGCAGTCGATTATCGGCTCATCGCTGTCGATGGCGCTGCGCAGCAGCCTGACCTTGATCGGCGCGCTGATCATGTTACTGGTGACCCATCTGCAGCTGACGCTGATGGTATTGGCCTCGGTCCCTGCGGTATTGGTGCCGATCCTATTTTTCGGCCGCCGGGTACGTGCGCTGGCACGGCAGACCCAAGCCTCGGTCGCCGATGTCGGCAGCTGTGCCGCCGAGGCGATCCAGCAGATCAAAACCGTCCAGAGCTATACCAGCGAAGCGTTGGAGAAAACCGCCTTTGCCGGCGAGGTGGAGAGCGCATTCCAAGTGGGTCGGCAACGCGTACAGCAACGGGCCTTGCTGATCGCGACGGTTATTTTGCTGGTGTTCGGCGCCATCGCCGGGTTGCTGTGGTTGGGTGGGCACGATGTACTGGACGGAAGCATGAGCGCGGGGGAGCTAGGCGCATTTCTGTTCTACGCTATTCTGGTGGCGGTTTCTGCCGCCACCCTATCCGAGGTCCTCGGGGAGGTGCAACGCGCACTCGGATCGACCGAACGATTGATGGAGTTGCTGCAAGTCGACAGCGCCATCGACACGCCCTTGAATCCTGTTGATGCTCAGTCATTAACCCCGTCGTTGTCACTGCAGTCGGTGACCTTCAACTACCCTTCCCGCCCCGACCAATCGGCCTTGGCCGATCTGACGTTGGATATCCCGGCGGGCAAAGTACTGGCGCTGGTGGGGCCGTCGGGGGCCGGAAAATCGACCCTGTTCGAACTGCTGCTGCGGTTCCACGACCCCCAGGCAGGAGCGATCCGACTAGGAGGCACCGACCTGCGCCAACTCGATCCCAAAGCGCTACGCCGCCAGATCGCCTTGGTGCCCCAGCAGCCTGCGCTGTTTAGTGGCGATCTGTGGCACAACATCCGCTACGGTAGCCCCGGAGCCTGCGATGCCGATGTGGTTCAGGCAGCCAAGGCGGCCCATGCCGATGAATTCATCAGCCGGCTGCCCGAAGGTTATGCCAGCGATTTGGGGGAGAAAGGGGTTCGATTGTCCGGTGGCCAGCGCCAACGTGTCGCCATCGCCCGAGCGATCCTCAAAGATCCCCGTATCCTGCTGCTGGACGAAGCCACCAGCGCGCTGGACTCACAAAGCGAGCAGCAGGTCCAGGCAGCGTTGGCGCGGCTGATGGCGAATAGAACCACAATAATCATTGCCCACCGCCTGTCGACGGTATTGAACGCCGACAGTATCGCTCTGATAGACCAAGGCCGACTGGTTGCACAGGGGTCGCATCAGCAGCTAATGCAAAGCTCTCCGCTGTACGCGCATCTGGCCGAACTGCAGTTCGAAGCGGGCAGGACGCTGAAACAGCCGTAGACATAACCCTAGTATTTACAGCACGCAATCGCGGTCGGACGTAAACCAGGGAGGGTTTCGGGTAAAGACCCGCTATTGTTCATATACTCCATGCTACCCTCGTCGCAACCCTGTCTCGATCACAAATGTCCCGAACGCAGCCAAGCCATGTCGATTCTCCGAATTAACCAGCTCCACAAGAGCTACCGCAATGGCCAGGATCTGCTGCCCATTTTACAAGGCGCCCAACTCGAGATGCACGAGGGCGAAATCCTGATGTTGCTCGGCCCCAGCGGCTCAGGAAAATCGACCCTGTTAAACCTGATTGCCGGCATCGACGAGGCAGATTCGGGCCAGATCGAAATCAATGGCACCCGGGTTACCGACCTGAACGAGCGCGACCGCACCCTGTTTCGGCGCCAGCACATCGGCACCATCTACCAGTTTTTCAACCTGATCCCGACACTGACGGTACTGGAGAACATCCTCTTACCGCTGCAACTCAATGGCCGGATGGGCGAGAGCAAGCAGGCCTTGCAGCAGATGCAGCGCTTGGGCATCGAACACCGCAAACAGCTATTTCCCGAGCAACTCTCCGGTGGCGAGCAGCAACGCGTGGCGATCTGCCGGGCCCTGACCCATCGCCCCGCGCTGCTGCTGGCCGATGAGCCCACCGGTAGCCTCGATCTGGAGTCGGCCAACACGGTGATGCAGCTGTTTCTCGAGCAGGTGCATGAGTATGGCCAGAGCCTGGTGTTGGTGACCCATAACCCCGAGATCACCACGATGGCGAATCGGATACTGCGGCTGGACAAGGGCCAGCTGGTGGCGGTTTAACCGGATGCGCTCACCGACCCTGCTGACCAGCTGGCGTCATTTTCAACGCCACCCTTGGCAGTTGCTGTTACTGCTATTGGGTATTCTGATCGGCGTGGCGGCGGTCACGGCGGTCGATCTGGTGAACCAGAGTGCCCGCGAAAGCTTTCGCCTCGCCAACGAGCAGTTGCTGGGCCGCAGTCGTTTCCAGATCAACGCGGATACTCCCCTCCCCGAAGCGCTCTACCGCCGACTTAGGACCGAACTGGCCCTGTCAGAGGCAACGCCGGTTGTCAGCGGCTTCGTCAACGATGGTCTGGACAAGGCGATTCTGCTGCGGGTGATCGGTATCGACCCGTTGGCCGGCGCGCCGCTGGATCAGGGGTTCGACGGGGTGCGACTTAATCCACCGCTGGGACTGGCGCAATTGATGACGACCCGGCACGGGGTGATTTTGGATAGCCGCACCGCCAACCAGCTAGAGGTGACGGTCGGCGACAGTATTCCGATAGTCACCAAAAAGGGCCGCCAAACGATCTCGGTCTTGGCGCTACTGGAGGGGGCCGACGACCCGCGCAGCAACAACCTGTTGATCATGGATATCGGCCAGGCGCAGCAGCTGCTAGGGCTGACCGGACGACTGAGCCAGATCAACCTGACCGATCTGGACCAGCAGCAACAGCACCGTATTCGGGCCTGGCTGCCCAGTGGCTATCGGTTACAGACGGCGCAACAGCAACACCAATCGACCGTCGGTCTGACCGATTCGTTTCATCTGAATCTGACCGCGCTCAGTTTTCTGGCACTGATGGTGGGACTGCTTCTGGTTTACAACAGCACCCATTTCTCGCTGATTCAACGGCAGCCGATGTTCGGGCAGTTGCGGGCGCTGGGCGTGACCGCCGCCGAAGTCCGACGCGCCCTGCTGTGGGAAACCCTGGCTATCGCAATCGTCGGATCGCTGCTAGGGGTGTTGGTGGGCATCGCGCTGGCGCAGCTGCTGTTTGGACTAGTCGTCCAAACCATCGATGACCTTTACCTGAGCAACAACATCAATCGGCTCTTTATCAGCGTGCCAATGCTGCTGAAGCCGTTGCTGATCGGCACCGGCGGCTGCCTGCTGGCGAGCTGGCCATCAATCCGCCAGCTGGCTCGAATCCCGCCCCGGCAGTCGCAGCTGCGCTATCAACAGGAACAGAGCGCAGCACGCAGCAACCGCCAGCAACTCTATCTAGCCGGCTGCTTGCTCGCTAGTTCGGCGCTGCTAGCTGTTTGGCGCGGCAGCGGCCTGATCGGTGGCTTTATCGCCATCGCCGCTCTGCTGCTAGGGCTGGCCCTGATGACTCCGATGCTGGTGGCCGGAATCAGCCGCCTGCTGTCGGCGCCAGCACTGCAGCGGCACCCCAACCGACTAGCCATATGGCGCATGGCCCTGCGCGACTGTTATCGCAACCTGAGCCGCACCGGCGTGGCGGTGATGGCGCTGATGATAGCGGTGGCAGCCACCATCGGCATGGCGGTGATGATCGATAGTTTTCGCAGCTCACTCGAGGGCTGGTTGCAACAGCGCCTCAATGCCGATCTCTACCTGCGGCTGCAGCGGGAGCTGCCTGGCCAAGCCGAGGCACTACCACCCGAGCTAATCGCCTATGTCCGCAACCACCAAGCGGTGCGAGCGGTAGCCAGCAGCAGACGCATCGCTTCAAGCCTTAACGGCCGGCGGGTTGAAGTATTCTCCAGCAACCTCCCCGAGCCGATGCGGCGCGGTTACCGGTTCACCGAGGGGGACCCCGATACCATCTGGAAACGCTTGTACAAACAGGATCATATTCTGATCAGCGAGCCGCTGGCGAACCGCTGGCAACTGGCCACCAACGACCGTATCGTGCTGCAAACGGGCTCGGGCCTGCACTCCTTCACGGTCGCCGGGATCTACCTCGATTACGGCAGCGATAACGGCCGTATTCTGCTCCCCGAGACCCGTTTCAAAAACCACTGGGGCGATGCTCGCCCGACCACGCTCGGCGTTTACCTAAAACCCTCAGCCGACGCGGACCGTATTATCGCCGAGCTGCAGCAACAGTTCGGCCGGCTATCTAACCAGCAACCTAACCCGCTATCTAACCAAGTTTCTAACCAACGTCCTCGTCAACAACAGCCGTTGGAGATCCGTCACACGGCACGGCTGTTGCAAAAATCGCTGCAGGTATTTGAACGCACCTTCCGGATAACCGATGTACTGCGCCTGCTGGCGATGGGGGTTGCAGCAATCGGTATTTTGGGTGCGCTGATGGCGCTGCAACTCGAGCGTCAGGGCGAGTTGCATACCTTGCGATCGCTGGGTTTGACACCGCTCGAGCGCGCCAAGCTGCTGCTCTATCAGAGCGGTTGGTTGGGGTTATTGGCGGGACTTATCGCCATCCCCAGCGGCCATCTGCTAGCCTGGCTATTGATCGAGGTGATCCATCTACGCGCCTTTGGCTGGAGCATGATCTATCAACCCAGCCTCAGCGCGGCGCTGTTGGGACTGTTGTTATCGGTAGCCGCCGCGCTACTGGCCAGCCTGTGGCCGGCGTGGCGCTTTGCCCGCTACCGGCCCCGATTACAGACCGAATAGGAACGGCCTATGGCTAAATATCTGCTACTGGCGTGTTGTCTGCTGATTGGCGTGGGACTGGTTGCCGTCGGCATGCGTGACGATTCAGCGGCCAAACCAACCCATCACGCGTCGCAACTGGATATCGGCCAGCTGCTGGGGGGCCGAGATCCGGTGGATCCGAGGTTTGCCCGCGCCGATCGCGTACGCCCTTTCGACTTTCCCACCGATCATCAAGCCCATCCCGAGTACCGCAGTGAATGGTGGTATCTGACCGGTAATGTCGCCGATAGCGACAACAACCCTTTTGCGTTTCAGCTGACCCTGTTTCGACAGGCATTACGCCCCATCGATGGCAAACCCGCAGCCAACCCCTGGCAGATTCCGCAGGTATATATGGGGCACCTCGCCATTGTCGATATCGCCAACCAGCGCCACCGCTCGGTTGAACGCTTTAGTCGCACCGGCCCAGGACTCGCCGGCAGCAGCGCAGCGCCGCTGCGTATCTGGTTGGAGGACTGGCAACTCACGGCAACCACCGACAGCAGCCTGTTCCCGTTACAACTGCAAGCGGCCGATAAAGATCAGCATATAGCGTTGAACCTGACGATCTCATCAACCAAACCCAAGGTACTGCAAGGCGAGGCCGGCCTGAGTCGAAAAAGCGCCGAGCCGGGTAACGCCTCGTACTACTACTCCTACCCGAGATTGCACATCACTGGCCAACTAAGCTGGGACGACAAGGCGCACCCGGTCAGCGGCCAGGCCTGGTACGACCATGAGTGGAGTAGCAGCATACTGGCCGATTACCAAACCGGTTGGGACTGGTTTTCGCTGCAGCTCGACGATGGTCGCGAGCTGATGCTGTTTTGGATTCGAGCGAAGCCTGGGCATCCGGTAACTCAGCACAGTGTGCTGATCGATCGAGACGGCAACAAGCGGCCACTCGATCCCAATAAAATCGAGCTGACCGTACTGGACCATTGGAACAGCCCCAACGGCAAACGCTATCCTGCTCGCTGGCGCCTGCACATTCCCTCCGAGGGGTTGGATCTTGACATTACTCCGCCGGTAGCCGATCAGGAGCTGCGCCATTCGGTGGCCTACTGGGAAGGCGCGGTCGTCATCGACGGCAGCCACCAGGGATTGGGGTTTGTTGAGTTGGTGGGCTATTAGCGGTTTGAACCGCTAGAGACGACCTGATGCAGGCGGTCATCGCCAATCCTCATCAGAGGCTGCGAGAAAGCCTCCTAACAAACGACCGGGTGCTGACAGGCTGGCCATTACAGCTAAAATTAAATTAAGGAGGAAAGAGCGATGCTGGACAAATGCCATGACTCACCGTTGGATTCGCTGATTAAGGGGATCCGTAGGGTACTGCGGCGCATCAAGAATTTTCTATACCCCTCCATCGGAGGCTCTATAGAGGGGCGCTGAATCTATCGACGATGATGCACGTTTTTTACAGGTTGTTGGACGCCGTCAGGGGCGACGTTTTCTGATACCGCCCCCTAATAGCGGGCCTTAGCATGCCCTGTTAGCGCGACCTTACCCTGGGTAGCCGGTAAGAGGTATAATCAGAGAAGGTTACCGGCGAAAAAGATGAACGTTCCTTCCCCCCCGTCGCTGGAGCTGTTGCGCCAAATTGTAGTGGATGCCTCACGAGCACGTGGCTTGGAGGACCAGGTCGACTGCATCGTCAGACACGTGCACCAGGCGGTCCAGGTAGCTGTCTGCAGCCTTTATCTGCTGGATTCTAAGCAGCAACGACTGCGGCTTATCTCTACCATCGGTCTCAACCCCGAGGTTGCGGGCCAACTGCAACTGCCGATCGACAAAGGACTGGTCGGTACCATCGCATCGTGCCAGCTTCCGCTGGTGCTGGATCAAGCCAGTCGCCATCCCGATTATCAGTATTTCCCCGACAGTGGCGAGCAACAGTTTGATGCTTTTCTCGGTGTTCCGATCGTCTACATGGGCGAGACCCTGGGAGTGTTGGTCCTGCAAGACGCGCCGCCGCGCCGGTTTAATCCCGAAGACGAAGCCTTCTTGGTAACGGTGTCTGCCCAACTGGCTAGCAGCCTTCTGTCTTGGACTCAGACGCCTCCCCCTCGCTATACGGATCCAAAGCTGCCCCGGCGTATCAACGGCATCAACGGCGCCCCTGGAGTCGCTGTCGGGCAACTGCACATCATCAATTCAGATATCCGCTTTAGGGCGATCGATGACCATCGTCCGACCGAGCCGAAAGTGGAGTTGAACCGGTTTCGTGATGCGGTTGCCCAGACCCTGGAGGATCTCGATGCTGCCCATCTGCGGTTACAGTCCTCGGTCGCCGATGAAGTGCTTGAGGTATTCGATTTTTACAAATTGATGCTGACCAGTAACCAGCTGACCAGCGCCCCCGAACAACGCATCCGTAACGGAGAATCTGCCACCAGCGCCCTCAGCGGCTGTATCGAAGAGTGCGCCCTGGCCTTCGAAAGCATGAACGATCCCTATTTCCGAGCTCGGGGTGAAGACGTGCGTAATATCGGCAACAAGCTGTTCAACGCCTTTCTGGGCGATCGTCCCAGCCTACCGGCTGACTGCACCGATATCGTGCTGACCGGGGAGCTGATCGGTATTACCGACATCGCCCAATTTGCTCCCGAGCAACTGGCGGGCATCATCTGTATGCAGGGTTCCGCTCTATCCCATACGGCACTGTTGGCCTGTGGTCTGGGTATTCCTGCGGTAATGGGGACCGGTACCATTACCGGCATGATGGAGGGTGCGGCGGTGGCGGTCGATGGTCACCACGGCCATGTTGACCTTAATCCCGACCCACGGTTACTGCAGGAGATCCAGCAGACTATCCGCCATCAGCAGTGCAACGAGCAGCAGTTCCAGGCCGTCGCCGATCAACCCGCAGAAACGCTCGACGGCTTTCGGGTACAACTGCGGGCCAATATCAGCTTGCAAGCGGACATCAATGCGGGGCTGGCGCGCGGTGCCGAAGGGGTCGGCCTGTACCGATCCGAGTTCCCGTTTATGGTTCACCCTAACTTTCCCAGCGAGGACGAGCAGTACCAAAACTACCGCCACCTGCTAGAAAGCTATTATCCAAACCCCGTCACCATTCGCACCCTGGATATCGGTGGTGATAAACCGTTGCCCTATTTCCCGTTTGAGGAAGAGAACCCCGGACTCGGTTGGCGCGGCATTCGTTTCTCGCTCGATAACCGACCGATATTTATGACCCAATTACGCGCGATGATCCGCGCCAGTGCCGACTACAACAATCTACAGATATTGCTGCCGATGGTGAGTCGGGTCGATGAAGTCACCGATACCCTGGCTCTGCTCAACACCGCCATGGAGCAGCTGCGCCAGGAGGGTATCACCTTCGATCGCCCCAAACTGGGAATCATGATCGAGGTCCCGGCAGCGATTCCACTGCTGCCGTTCTTCGCCCCCCATATCGACTTTATCTCGATCGGGTCTAACGACTTGTCGCAATACCTGTTGGCGCTGGATCGCAATAACCCTCGGGTCTCTGCCCGCTTCGATCATCTGCACCCGGCGGTCTTGCACTCGCTGGTCGCACTGATGGATAAGGCCCGCCAGCTGAAGCTAAATGTTTGTCTGTGCGGTGAGATGGCTTCCGATCCGCTGGCCGTCATGCTGCTGCTGGGCATCGGGCTGGAGGAGTTGAGTATGAGCTCGTTCAACTTGCCAAAGATCAGGTACCTGATTCGTAAGCTGAATCAAGGTGAGGCCCAACAATGGTTGCAGCAAGCGTTGTTGCTAGATCATGAGCAACAGATTCGGCAGCTGCTGATTGCGGCTCTTCACGAGCGAGACCTGGGAGAGCTGCTGTCACTGGGTGAACCGACGGATTAACACCGTTGCTATCGATGCGCAGCGATAGCAACCCGTCGCTGTGGTAACACCCGTAGCCGTCACCGCTGCTTAACCCTGGCTTGAATGCCATCGAAGCTGCTCCATCGATTGAGGAGGTACGAGTGGCTGCAGCTATATTTAAACCACAATCCAGGCCACCAGGTAGTCTGTAGGTTATCCCATGTATCAGGGTATATTTTTTGATATCAGCGGTGTTCTCTATACCGGCAAAGAAGCGGTTCCAGGTGCGCAAGCGGCTATTAAGCGGGCTCAAGCCAGCGACCTGAAACTCCGATTCGTTACCAATACCTCGCGCCGTACCCGCCATCAGCTCGTTGCTGATTTAAAAACCCTCGGCTTCAATATTGACCCCACTACCCTCTACACCGCCCCCACGGCGGCTCATGCATGGATAACAAGCAAAGGGCTGCGGCCCTATTGCCTGATTCACCAAGATATCCTCAGCGAGTTTGCCCACCTAGATCAAACCAATCCCAATGCGGTGTTGATCGGAGATGCCGCCGAAGGGTTCAGTTACCAGGCTCTCGACCGGGCATTCCAGCTGTGCCAAAGCGGCGCGCCCTTGGTCGGTATTGGCCGCAACCGTTATTTTAAGCTTGATAACCAATTGCACCTAGATGCGGGCCCTTTTATCCAAGCGATTGAATACGCAGCGGCCACCGAAGCGGTCATTATGGGCAAGCCCTCGAAGGGTTTCTTCGAGCAGGTGGTGGCGTCGACGACCCTGCCAGACGGTTCGATCCTGATGGTTGGTGATGATATTTATGGCGACGTTGAAGGAGCGCTGGTGGCTGGGCTTGGCGGCTGTCTGGTTAAAACTGGAAAATACCAGCCCGGGGATGAAGCGCTTATTCAAAAGGAGTTTAGCTGTGTCGAAACGGTGTCAGAAGCGGTAGAGCTGGCACTCAACTGAATAGTCCGGTTTTTGGCTAGCAGATTCTTTCACCGAGCATAGGGGAGGTGTCCATTACCAAAATGTATCTATACCAAGCCCTGGCCGATACCGTGTTGCTGTTGCACGCGTTGTTGGTTGTTTTTGTTGTTGCTGGATTATTACTGACTATCGCAGGTGGCTACCGTCAGTGGCTATGGGTGCGTAACGGGTGGTTTAGGGTGGTTCATCTGGGTTGCATTGCCGTTGTTGTCGTGCAGTCTTGGGCTGGTCAGGTATGCCCGCTGACCTCCGCTGAGATGTGGCTACGAGGGCAAACCGCAGCAGCAACATATTCTGGGAGTTTTGTTCAATACTGGCTGCAGCGTCTGCTTTACTATGACGCGCCTGATTGGTTTTTTGTCGTCTGCTACACGACATTCGGCTTGGTTGTTGTCATCGCATGGCGGCGGATACCACCGCACAACATCAGACACAAACGTGATCAATAAGGTCAGACCAGATTGATACTTGGCGAACACTAAGCGATGGCGATAGCGTCACTGAAAAGCCGAACCCACAACGCTAACCCCGGCAGCCGGATTGCGCCGGCCGCCAGGCCAAGCTCCTCCCTCACACCACCATATCGATCTGCTGCACGGTACCGACACCACCGTCCTCATTCAGATAGATACCACTCTGGCGTACCCGCCCCTGCTGCTGGTTATCGCCATCTTTCAGATCGAACGGCGTCTCGGTAGAACCAAGATAGATCGCGCCGATATTACGATCCTGCAGCGATTCCAGACGATCCTCTCCGCCTAGCTTGCTCCAGATATTCAACTCGGCAAAGATGCTGTCCGCTTCATCGATAAACCCGTTGCCATCGTCATCGTACTGAGCCAGATCGGCGAAACCATTGCCACTGATTGCGCCAAATAGCTCAGAGCCATCGTTGATAACCCCATCCTCATTACTATCTAAAGCCAACAGGCCACTGTTTTCGCCGGTGAAGCTGATCCAGTCCATGACCCCATCAACATCCAGGTCAAACTCGTATTTCTGCTCGGTCAACTCAGCAGCGCTGCCGTTAAAGTTAACCACCAACGGGTCCTTAAACTCGACTTGTTCGGTACGATCGTACTCCAGGGTAGATTCATAACTGCGCGACATCTCCAGATTAAGGTTAAACTCGATGCTCTCGCCATCGGCAGTCTGAACCGTGCCACAGGCGGCGAAGCTACTGCACTCGGTCTCTTTGTAATACTCGGTAACGTGGACATTAACGTCGATCATCGGCCTGCGGCCTTGCGGCGGCCCACTCGCTTGCCCAGCACTAACAGAACCCGTTTCGTCGCTAGCACTGTCGAGCGCCACCGCCTGCTGATCAATCTCTGCCACGGCATGAGTGCGACTGGCTAGGGCGTTAAACAACGCCTGGAATAGACGATTTCTGCTGTTAGACAGCGATCCGTTGGTTATCTCTGACACAGGGTTATTGGCAGTCAACCGGAAACGACCGCTGCTATCGTTTAACAGTGGTAAAAATCCGCTGCCCAATGACCTAAAGGATGCAGGAGCTTCTGAGCCTCCCCCTCCTATTCCTTCGACTCCAGGCCGGAAATTTTTTGCCGATGCCAGATCTAACTGCTGGATAAACAGCTGCTGAGAACGGTAGGTTTCCTGAACTTCAAACTTCTGATGCTTTGCACTCAATTGAATACTGCTACTGTCGATAATCATAATTACCTCAATTCTCGTTATGAGATGTTAAAATCGATTAGTTTTCGGCAACTCACTGGCTGTTTTATCCTCAATCAAACTATTCAGGGCGCAGAAAAACCTGCCTCGCCAGGTTAAAACCGGGCGGCAACTCTCTGCCTACGTATTGCCACTGGGCTACATTGATATTGCCGCTTCTGAACATGCGGGCCTGACCGCTGAGCAACAGCCCAACCTTGGGCTTTAATCTTGATTCCCAAGAGCCCAATACGCGGTCACAACTAACCCCACGGCAACAATTATTGCCGTCCGGTCGAAACCAGCCGCAACATGCTCGTGTTATTACGCCAAAATGTAGCCAAACGCTCCGAACGGAGCCTAAATCACGCCATTACCAATCCTCCTTATCGACGCAACAACAGCCGATGCCATCTGCCGCAGTTTTTTGCGGGCCAAAGAGAACTTTGCAATAACCACGCCGAAGAGAGCACAAGTATTTGATAAGAGTGATTTTTGGCTCAGCCAGCCAAGGCTCGAGCCGGCTCTCTAGCGGCGGATTTGGCCAAAACGCGCCGCTAGCTCGATCACTCTGAGCATCCGCCAATCAACAACTAC
>JBALWS010000132.1:0-11923 GCA_036960405.1 Halopseudomonas sp.
GTGGATCGGACTGGAACAGCCCTTTGACCGCCATCCGATACTGCAGCGCTTCGGTGGGGTAGTGACCGTTTTCGACCGCTCTGGCCGAGTCGGCGATAACGTTACCGAAACCTTCGCGCTTGACGGTCATAAACAGCAGTTGTTCCACCACCGCGTAGTTGCCCCAAGTTAGATCCAGGCCACCGGTGTCGCTCTGATCGATAATGCCGCGCTGGTACAGCTCCATCGCCCAGGCGATGGACGCACCCGCGCTGGAGGCATCGAGCGCCAGGTCGTTAAGAATATTGTTCAGCCGCAGTACCTGTTCGGGGCTTTTGATGCCGATATTGGGGCCGAACTTGCCGACGATGATGTACTCGGGGCCTTCGCCCTTATCGTACTTATCGAACACGCCATCGTCGTTGATACCGTTGTAGGTCCGCTGCTTGTGATGGTCAAGCTCGCTCTGCTGTTTGTCGTAGCTGGCATTGCCGGCGATACCGGTCAGTGCGCTGGCTCCCCAACCGCCTTTGCCGCCGGGCAGCATGTCATTGTCGGCACGGCAGCGAACCGGGCATTGATAGCAGCGGCTCATGCCAGGACGGTAGGGATCAAAATTGTCGGCGTCGAGAGTGTCATGCCAGGTCGTTTCTTGGTTGTTCTTGGTTCCCATCGCGCCGAGTACTCGGCTGGGCTTGTAGAGAAAGGGCGTCCCCACCGTTTTCAGCGCGTTCTGGATCACACTGGTGCTGAGGATCTTTTTGCCGATATCTCTGTTTTGAATCTTGAACTCTTTGGACAGCTCAAAGGTCGGCAGCTTGCCTTGGATCATCACCGCCTTGAGGTTGAGCGACCCCATCTTGGCGCCGGCGCCACCGCGAGCCCAGATCGCCTTGATACCCCCCATGATGCCGCTGCATAGAACCCGGTTCTCGCCTGCAGAGGTGATCCGCGCCATCGCCATATCTTTCTGCTCGGTGCAGTCGAAATCGCGCTGGACGGTCTCGGTCAGCTCCAAATTGTCCATGCCGAGGTAGGGGGTCGCGTCGATGAACTCGAGCGTGTCTTGCTGGATGTTTAACAATGTCCATTGCGGATTGCGACCGAACAGCACCAGATGATCGTAACCGTTGCGCTTGAGGAAAGTGGGAAAGTAGTCGCCTGCGTTGCTGTCGAGGATCGCGTGGCTCTCGGGTGAGCGGCTGGTGACGTTGCCGCGGGTACCTGCTGGCATGTTACTGGTGAGCATGCCGGTACCGAAAATCAATGGTACTTCCGGATCCAGTGCATCTTTGTCTTCTTGTAGCAGGTTATAGAGCAGGAACATGTTGCCGCCACGTCCGGCTAGAAAAGTGGAGACCACATCCTTGGGTAGGTAACCGCTTTGCGAGCTACGGTTTTCTAAGTCGACAAACAGCACTTTGCCCTGGGTAGGGTATTGGGGAGTGTCGTGCATGCGGCTTAGTAGTCGCTCAACCCGTTGTCTGATATCCATGGCAGTCTCTGAACCTCGCTCTTTAATTCAACAGTGCGTTGTTATGTAATTTGACTATATCAACAAATAGTTTGATATCAAACTATTTGGAATCCAACTAGGGCCCTGGCTATTGTCACGCCATGGTCACGACTCATCTTCTATATCACCGGGTTAGCGCGCTGGATGGCGGCTTAGCTGGTGGTGCACAAGGGCCGTTTTGTTCCGTCTACCGGAATAAAGAGATGAAACCCGTTTGCTCTGACGAATTCGATTGATGCACTATATATCATTAATCGTGCTGTTTTTGGATATTCGCGGTGATCTTTCGAGCTTTTCTGTGTGCTTGATGAACAATACTGCGTTTTACATGCTCTCGATAGGGTGGAAGGACTGTCTCCTTATATCGGACCAATTAACGGAAATAAATAATGATAAAAACAACATCGGCAGTAGCGAAAACGAGTATTGCTATCGACCTGGAAAAGACCGTTTTACTGCTTCAAAAAGCGGCCTCTGAGCAGCGTTATTCACTCAGTCAAAATGAGCTTTCTGAGCTGATTTCTGAGTTGGGGTTTGGTCTGCTGGCGACGGTCGGACCGTCATCTGGGGTGACGTTGAATCACAACCTGTCGATGAAGATCGCTTATACACGCGAGTTTGGCATGGTGCTGAGTGTCGGGCTGGAAGGTGCTGCACAAGCGGAGTTTGCCCAGCGCTTTGCTAAGGGGGAGGCTATCGTCCATGCCTCTACCGCGCTGACCTCGGTGGACGAGTTCTTTGCGTTGTTTAAACGGAGCCTGTGTTACACCCAGCTAGCCGGTGCGGTTTCAGATCAGTTGCTGATGGATCAGTTTGCCGTGATGATCGAGGTTGCCAATCATCTCTCCCCCGATAATGCGCTAGCGCCTTTTGTCCTCGAACGGTTGGAGGTGGGCCCGCTGGCTCCGATGGATGGCCAGTTAACACCGATGGGTGGCCATTGCAGCTTTACCCAGCCGATCAAGATACTGGCTCCCCGTCCGATTAAAAAGATCGATAAACTGCTCCATCCCGAGTCCATCGGCATTATCGGTGTTTCGGCCAGCAAAATGAATTTTGGCCGTATCATCCTTAAAAACTTGCTCGGCAGCGGTTATAGCGCCGATAAGATGACCATTATCCGCCCCGGTGAGTCACAGATAGATGGGGTTCGCTGTATCGAAAGTTTAGCGGCGTTGGATTCAAAGCTGGATCTGTTTGTGGTGGCGATCGCTGCCGACGGCGTGTATGAGTTGGTCGATCAAATTATCGATCTGGATATCGCCGAGTCGGTGATGCTGGTTCCGGGCGGCCTGGGCGAGACCGAAAAAAGCCGAGAAGCTGCCGCGGCAATGAAACAGCGTATCAATGCCGCGCACCTGAAAGAGAACGGTGGCCCGGTATTCCTAGGGGGAAACTGCCTAGGAGTGGTGTCGCACCCCGGCCAGTACGATTCTTGGTTTATTCCTCGAGAGCGGCTGCCTAAGCCGCAGAAGAAAGCGCAGCGTCATTCGGCGCTGATCAGCCAGAGTGGTGCCTTTATGGTGACCCGGCTGAGCAAAAATCCCTGGCTTGATCCTGCCTATATGACCGCGTTGGGCAACCAGTCCGATATCAGCCACGGCGATATGCTCAACTACTATGTCGATCACGATGCCATCGATACCATCGGCGTGTATATCGAAGGCTTTAACGATCTGGATGGGTTGGCCTTTGCCGATGCCGTTCGACGAGCGGTCAGCAAGGGTAAGCAGGTGGTGGTTTACAAAGCGGGACGCACCGCGTCGGGGCAGGCCTCTGCGCTGGGGCATACTGCATCGATTGCCGGTGATTACTCGCTCTGTGAAACAATTCTGCAGCAGGCGGGGGCGATGGTTGCGGCCGATTTTACCGAGTTTGATGACCTGTTTTATATCGCAAGTTGTCTGCACGATAAAACCCTTGAGGGGGGGCGGGTTGCCGGAGTCAGCGGTGCTGGATTTGAAACGGTCGGAATGGCCGACAGTATTGTTGCCGGGCGCTTCGCGCTTGAGATGGCCGCGATTAAACCTGAAACACAGCAGCGGCTTGAGGATATTCTGATCGCCAAGCGGCTCGATGCGTTGATGGAGGTGCGTAATCCGATCGATATCAACCCCGGAGCCGATGACGAAGCTCACGTGCAGTGCACCCAGGCTTTTGCCGAGGCTGACAATGTCGATGCGGTGGTGGTGGGGCTGGATCCGTTGTCGCCGATGATGCGGACGTTGGTTCGCTGTAGCCGTGCCGGCTTTGATCTAAAGGATGAGGGTAGCGTTGCGCAGTTGCTGCCTAAACTAGTCGCCGAGCAGGACAAACCGATCATCGGTATTGTTGACGGTGGCAGCCTGTACGATCCGATGGCGGAAAAACTCATGGATCAAGGCGTTTGCGTGTTCCGCTCGTGCGAGCGCGGGATGCAAGCGCTGGCCCGTTATACCCAGGCACGGTTGCATTCGGAGCGGATTCAGGGCCTGGATAGTTAATTTGCAAGCCTGCGAACAGGACCCGGTTTCCGCGGGAATTGTTCGCAGCTACCTTGGGCTTAGTCTGCGTAGACTAGTCGCCAAATAAACTTGTTATGTTGTTTTTAGCATGCACTAGGCTACGCTGTGTATTAATTTTTGTGCAGGGCACAAAAGTATGTATTATAAGGGTTTCTATGTACTCTGAAAATAATGGAGGCGGCAATGATTATTGAGCATGTGGGTGTGGTAGGTGCAGGCCAGATGGGCAACGGTATAGCCCAGGTTTGTGCAGTAGCGGGACTCAAAGTGTCTTTGTGCGACCAGAGCCAAGAGGCGATCGATCGCGGTATGGCGACGATCAAGGCTAGCCTGGAGCGTATGCAGGCTAAGGAAAAAATTACAGCAGAGCAGGTGGCCAGTGCGCTGGGGCGTATTGAGACTAGTACCTCGACCGAATCGCTGGCGCAGGTGGATATGGCTATCGAAGCGGCCACCGAAGTCGAAGCGATCAAGCAGGCTATCTTTAAAGACCTCGACCGGGTCTGCCAGCCGCAGGCTATCTTGGCGACCAATACATCCTCTATCTCCATCACCCGTATTGCGGCCGTCACTGAGCGGCCGGGTAAAGTGATCGGCATGCACTTTATGAATCCGGTGCCGATGATGAAGTTGGTCGAAGTGATTCGAGCGTTGCAGACCGACGATGAGGTGTTCGATCGAGTTACCGAGATGGCCAAGCAGTTGGGCAAGGTACCGGTCGATGTCAAGGATGCGCCGGGCTTTGTGGCCAACCGTGTGTTACTGCCGATGATCAACGAAGCGGTATTCACCGTGTACGAAGGCTTGGCCAGTGCCGAGGAGGTCGACACTGTGATGAAGCTTGGCATGGGGCACCCGATGGGGCCGCTGGCGCTGGCCGATTTGATCGGTCTGGATACCTGTCTGAGTATCATGGAAGTGCTGCACGACGGCTTCAGTGATTCAAAATATCGCCCCTGTCCGTTGCTAAAACAGATGGTCGATGCGGGATACTTAGGGCGTAAGTCCGGGCGTGGATTTTTTCAATACAGCTAAGGGCTAGACAATGAGTACGATACATCCTGAAAGCTTCAGCAATATTTTAATAGAACAGGTCCGCGACGGTGTTTACCTGCTGACCATCAATCGGCCCAAGGTGCTTAACGCACTTAATGCCCAGACGTTGGAAGAGATGAACGAAGCCGTATCGACGGTTATCGCTGACAAGGGCGCGCGGGTATTGCTGATCACCGGTAGTGGTGAAAAAGCCTTTGTCGCCGGTGCAGATATTGCTCACATGAGCAACCTTAGCCCGCTCGAGGGTAAGGCGTTTGCCGAGCACGGCATGCATCTGTTCCGCCGTCTGGAGACGCTGGGTATCCCTGTGGTGGCACTGGTCAACGGTTATGCGTTGGGTGGTGGTTGTGAACTGGCGATGAGCTGTGACTTTATTCTGGCGTCCGATAATGCCAAGTTTGGTCAGCCCGAGGTCAATCTGGGGGTCACTCCTGGCTTTGGCGGTACCCAGCGTTTGACGCGTCTGGTCGGTACCTCGATGGCGATGGAGCTGCTGGTCACCGGTCGTAACATGTCTGCAGACGAAGCGATGCAACGCGGTCTGGTTAACCATGTTTATCCGCAGCCACAGCTATTGGATGAGGGCTTGAAGCTAGCGTCGATGATTGCGGGTAAGAGTGGTACCGCGATTCAGTTGACCAAAGAGCTGGTGCAGCGAGGCCAGGATCTGGATCTGGACAACGCCTGTATCATGGAGAGCGATCTGTTCGGGCTGAGCTTTTCGACGCCCGATCGTACCGAAGGGATGGCCGCGTTCTTGGAGAACCGCAAGCCAAACTTTGGTTAATCCGATCCAACGCTTGGCGTTTGGGAATGGCTAGACGCAAAAAAGGGGCAACATTTGTTGCCCCTTTTTATTTATGCAGACCGGTTTGGTGGTCGTTGCGTTTTTGCGGTGAATATCGTTATCGACGATCAGCTCGCAAAAGCTTCTCTTCCGGTTTCAAAGGCTTTCTTGTTCAGTGCTACCATGGTTTCGCCTTTACGCTGAAAGCGCTTGAGCAGTTGCTCGAGTAACGCTTCGGCCGGGAACGGCAGTTGATCGGCGATGGCGCCCAGCATAATGCTGTTGACCAGGCGTCGGTCGCCCAGCTTTATCGCCGCATTGCCGGCATCGTACGCCGAGATCGTGGTGCCTTGGTCACGAATTTCGCCGATCGGGTCATCGGGATAGTCGAACAGGCCGCAGTTCACCACCGGCGGCATTTGGCGGTAGGTATTAGCCATCACCACGCCTTCGGGTTTGAGGTGAGTGTGCCAGCGCAATGCTTCGGCAGGTTCAAACGCCAGCAGTACATCGGCGTCGCCCTGAGCGATCGCAGGGGATAACACTTTTTCACCGAAACGCACGTGCGAGGTGACCACGCCGCCGCGTTGAGCCATGCCCGCGACTTCGGTTTTTTTGACATCAAATCCCAGCGCCATTGCTGTTTCAGCAAGGACTTCGGCAGCGGTCATCACGCCTTGTCCGCCGATTCCGGCAACCAGGATGTTAGTGCTTTGCGGCGCGCTCATGACGATACCTCGGTGGCAGAGCTGGAATGACAGTTGCTTGAACAGCCGCCGGATGTGGCGAAGGGAATGATCGCATCGGGCGAGCAGACTTCGGTACACAGATTGCAGCCGGTACAGGCGCCACTGTCGATATTGACGAACGCCAGTTCGCGCTCTTTACCATTGGGTTTCACCACCGTTTCACGGCGGGAGATCATGATCGCCGGGCAGCCGATATCGAGACAGTTGCCGCAACCGGTGCAGTCTTTGTCTTCGACCATCAGCGGCTGGCGCTTGATATAGCGGTCGGTCAGTACGCACGGCTGGTTGGTAATGATCACCGAAGGCTCGTTGATCTTGGTCTCTTCGCGCAGGGTTTTAAACAGCGTCGGCAGCTCGTATGGATCGCGCACGTGGATCCGTTCGGGTTTTACTCCTAGCGCTTCGACCAATTTGGGGAAGTCGACCTTGATCGTCTCTTCGCCGTGCAGGTTGAAGCCGCTGGAGGGGCCCTCTTGTCCGCCGGTCATCCCGACAGCGCGGTTATCCAGCAACAGGATGGTGACGTTACCGCCGTTGTAGGTGATATCCAGCAGCCCCTGCATGCCCATGTGGAGGAAGGTGGAGTCGCCGATGACGCCGACGATGCGCTTGCTCTCTTCGCCGGGCGCGCGGCCCTTATCCAGACCCAGGGCAACACCCATCGACGCGCCCATGCTGATGGTGGTATCCAGTGCATTCCAAGGGTGTCCGGCGCCTAGTGTGTAACAGCCGATGTCGCCGGCGATGTAGGTGTTTTTAACCTTGGAGAGGCAGTAGTAAACGGCTAGGTGAGGACAGGCGACGCACATGGTGGGCGGCCGTGGAAAGATCGGTGCCGGCGCTTGTGGTTTCACTTCGGGGAGGCTTTCGCCCCGCTGCCAGCGGTTGATCGATTCGGTCAGCACTTCGGGCGACAGTTCGCCGATAGAGGGCAGAATCTCTTTGCCCAGCAGCGCGATGCCTTCGGCTTTGAATTCGGTTTCCAGCAACGGCTCGGTCTCTTCGACCATGATTAGGGTATCGACCTGTTCAGCGAACTTGCGCACCTGTTCAACGGGGGCGGGGTGGCTGAGTCCTAACTTCAGTACGCTGGCATTTGGGAAGGCTTCTTTAACGTGCATATAAGCCGGGCCGCTGGTGACGAATCCGAGGCTGCGGTCATCGCTCAGTTCCAACTGGTTCAACGGGCTCTCTTCGCTGTGTTGGCGCAATGCTTTATCCCGCTGATGCATCAGCGGAATTCTGGCCTTGGCGTGGCCTGGCACCATCACATAACGCTGTGGATCTTTTTTGAAACCCGCTACGGCTGGAGCATCAACTGCGGGTTCAAGTTGGACGGCGCATTTTACGTGGCACACGCGGGTGGTCAGGCGCAGGATCACCGGCACCTCAAACTGTTCGGAGAGTGCGTAGGCCAAGCGGGTGAAGCTGTAGGCTTCTTGAGCATCGCTGGGCTCTAATATTGGCAGGTGAGCAAAGCGGCCCCAGTAGCGTGAATCCTGTTCGTTCTGCGACGACGACATACCCACATCGTCGGCTACCGCAATCACCAATCCTCCTACCGCCCCGATCAGGGTCTGGGTCATCAGCGCATCAGAAGCCACGTTCAGGCCAACATGCTTCATCGCACAGAGTGCACGACTGCCAGCCAGCGAGGCACCAATGGTCACTTCGAGGGAGACTTTTTCGTTGATCGACCACTCCGAGTAAAGTTCGGGGTAGCCACTGGCGTACTCGAGAATCTCGGTTGCCGGGGTGCCAGGGTAGGCAGCGGCAACCCGAACCCCCGCGTCGCGAGCTCCGAGTGCGACGGCTTCGTTGCCGGAGATGAACAGGCGTTGGCTGTCTAATGCGGTGGTGTTGATTGGCGAGGTGATAGAGTTCATTAGGGTACCTAAGTCGCGGCCCCGGCGTTACGCGCAGGGTGTCCGGTCAAGCAAACGGCGTTGTCACGTTTTGAATTAAAACGTCAAATAAACTTGACGTTAACGCCAACTAGATCTAGCGATTTTAGCAATGACTGCCTGGTTGCGCAGTAGTTAATTTGGCTAAGCCAAAGGGAGGTGCATATCTATAGCTTTTATGTGGTTATTAGATCAATTAATTCAGGCAGTTATCTCCATTTTGTTGGTCTGGTTATTAGTATGGTTCGATCGGTCTTGATGACGCTGTTTAATCGGTGCAGAGGGTGGCTTTTGATTTAATCGACCCCGATGGGCAGAAAGGGTGGATTTTAGCTCGGCCTTTAACGACCGGTCCGTTGAATAAACGCATCGCAGATGCACTCGAGCAGCAACGTCTAGTTGAAAAAACAAGCGGTTTCTGTGACGGTGCTGGAGAGCCTAAATAATAAAAGATAAAAGGTAGCTACACTTCGCTTGCCAACCTTTTAACAGCCGTGGGAATCACCGATGAACCAGACGACTGCTAAGCCTTCTTCCAGCGCCATCGGCGCACTGATCCAATCGCTTCCGGAACATCTTCATAACCGTTTCAGCTTGAATCAGGAGATTCGTAATCAACATGGCCATGGCGAAGACCGGTTTGGAACGGTTGCCCCCGATGCGGTGTTTTATGCCAGCACCACCGAGCAGGTCGCGCTGCTGCTAAAAGCCTGTAATCAGTTATCTATTCCGATTATTCCGTATGGGGCCGGCACTTCGTGTGAAGGCCAGTTGATTGCGGTGCAGGGCGGGTTGAGTCTCGACCTGACCGAGATGAATGCTGTCATTGAGATCGACCCGGACGATATGACTTGTCGTGTCCAGGCGGGGGTCAATCGCAAGCAGCTCAACCATGAGTTGCGCCATCTCGGGGTGTTTTTTCCGGTCGATCCGGGAGCCGATGCGTCGATCGGGGGGATGGCCGCTACCCGTGCTTCGGGGACCAACGCGGTTCGCTACGGCACCATGCGCGAGAATGTGATGGGGCTGACCGTGGTCACAGCCCAGGGTGAAACCATTACTACGGGTGGCAAGGCGAAAAAAAGTGCCGCGGGCTACGACCTGACCCGACTGTTTGTCGGCTCAGAGGGGACGCTGGGGGTGATGACTGAAATTCAACTCAAACTGCATCCCATCCCTGAGGTGATCAAGTCTGCCGTTTGTAGCTTTGAAACGGTCGAGGATGCGGTCAATAGCGTTATCCTGGCGGTGCAATGCGGGATTCCGGTGGCACGGATCGAGCTGCTCAATCGATTGCAGATGGATGCCTGCATCGGTTATTCGAAGCTACAAGGTTTTGAGTCCAAGCCGACGCTGTTTCTTGAGTTTCATGGCAGCGATGCTTACGTTAAAGAACAGATCGATGCGTTGCAGCAGATCACTCAGGATCAGGGTGGCAGTGATTACCGCTGGGCCGAAACAACCGAAGCGCGTAATGAATTGTGGCAGGCGCGACACCATGCCTACTTTGCTAGTCAGGCCATTAAACCGGGCTTTGCGTCGATCGCCACCGACGTTTGCGTGCCTATCTCCAAGCTGGCCGATAACCTGCTCGCTGCTGAGCGAAAGGCGGAGGAGTTGGAACTGTGCTGCCCCATTGTCGGCCATGTTGGCGATGGCAATTATCACATGCTGATCTTGTTCGATAGCAAGGATCCGGAGCAAGCTGATCGGGCCAGTCAGCTGTCTGGTTACCTAGTGGCGAATGCGTTGTCGTCGGGGGGTACTTGTACTGGCGAGCATGGTATTGGCTTCGGCAAAAAAGGCTATCTGGTGCAAGAGCATGGCGCTGCGGTTGAATTGATGAAAACACTGAAAAAAGCGTTGGACCCGAACCTGATCATGAACCCTCAGAAGGTTTTGGATTTTTAAACTACAGTGACATCTTATCTCTATCGATCAGGTGCTTCTCGGATGCAGCATCAATTCATCACAGCCAAACAGGAATGCGGTTATGAGTAAGACAGTCGATTGCTTTTTTACCCCGATCTCACCCTGGGCCTATCTGGGGATGGCACGGTTTCGCCGTATCGTTGCCGAGACCGGTACGCAAGCGCAGTTCAAACCGGTGGATATCATGCAGGTATTCGCTAACGTCGGAGCGGTACCGCTAGGTCAGCGGCCGCAACCGAAACAGGATAATCGACTGCAGGAGTTACTGCGCTGGCGTGAGTTTTTGAATCTGCCGCTGAATCTGCATCCGCAATTTTTTCCGACCGACCCGATGCCTGCCTGCCGCTTGATCGCCGCTGATATCGCTCAGGGGGGTGATGGTGCGGCGCTGGCGCAGGCCTGTCTCAGCGCATGCTGGGTCGATGAAAAGAATATCGCCACCGAAGACACGTTGATACAACTGGCCGAACAAGTTGGGCTGGATGGGCAAGCGTTGTATCAGCACTCTTTGCAAGACGAGGTGCAGAAACAGGTCCAGGCCAATACCGACGAAGCGCTGGCTCGTGGGGTGATCGGCTCTCCCTGTTATCTGATGGGCGATCAGGTGTTCTTCGGCCAGGATCGACTCGATTTTGTCGAGCGAGCGTTGGCTTGAGCCAGGGTTTTGGGGGGTTAACCATCGCCAATCCTCAATAACATGATCGTTAAGAAGCTATCTATGATTATCAGCGCCGATCAAGTGCGCGACTCTCTGCCTTGGTTGCCACTGATCGATGCGTTGCGGCGGCAGTTTCAGCAGGGCTGCGTGATGCCGGTCCGCCATCACCACACTATTGAACAGGCGGATGGTGCCGATGCGACGCTGTTACTGATGCCCGCTTGGATAGAAGGCCAATACATCGGCGTCAAGATGGTCAACGTGTTTCCCGACAACGGTATGCGCCAGCTGCCCGCTATTCACGGCAGCTATCTGCTCAGTAGCGGTCAAACCGGCCAGTTGCTGGCGATCATCGATGGTCCTGAACTCACCGCAAGGCGCACCGCTGCTGCGTCGGCATTGGCTGCCGACTATCTGGCTCGTGCCGATAGCCAGCGCTTGTTGGTGGTGGGGACAGGCAAGCTGAGCGGTAATCTGATCGAGGCGCACGCGGCGATTCGACCGCTACAACAGATCGTCGTCTGGGGGCGGGATACGGTTAAGGCCGAACAGTTGGCCGAGTCGATGCGGCAGCGGGGCTACCCGGTGATGGCGGCGAATGATCTCCCCGAGCAGTGCCGACAGGCCGATATCATTAGTTGTGCGACCCTGAGTCAACAGCCGCTCATCAGCGGTGAATGGCTCAACCCCGGCACTCATGTCGATCTGGTCGGAGGCTTTAAACCGAGCATGCGTGAAGCGGATGATGAGGTGATTCGACGTGCTCGAATCTATGTTGATACTCATGAGGGTGCTTGCGCGGAAGCCGGTGATATCGTGATACCCCTGCAGTCGGGCT
>JBALWS010000133.1:0-11883 GCA_036960405.1 Halopseudomonas sp.
GGCGGCGGATCAACTCTACGGTTATCAGCTCAGCCCACAGCAACTCTCGGCCTTCGCCCGCTTGGGCAGTGGTAGCGCGTCGCGGTCAATCTTCGAAGGCTTTGTCGAATGGCAGATGGGCGTGCGCGAAGACGGCATGGACAGCTACGCCGTACCGCTGCAGCAATCCTGGCCGGAGTTTCGGATCGGTTTGCTGACCCTGACCAGCGCCGAGAAAGCAGTCGGATCGCGCGCCGGGATGCAGCGCACCGTCGAAACCGCTCACCTATATCAAAGCTGGCCGCTGCAAGCCAACAGCGATCTGCAGCGCCTGCGCGAAGCGATTGCCGCGCGTGACTTTACCACCCTGGGCGCCACCGCCGAACAGAACGCGCTGTCGATGCACGCCACTATGATCGCCTCCTGGCCACCGCTGCTGTACTGGCAGCCCGAATCGGTTGCCGCGATGCAGACCGTCTGGCGCTTGCGCCAACAAGGCTTAGCGCTGTATCTGACCATGGATGCTGGGCCCAATATCAAGCTACTGTTTCAAGCTAACGATGAAGCCGAGGTGATGGCGGCGTTTCCGCAGCTTCAGGTGGTGGCACCGTTTGATTAAGGACTACGGTCATTAGTCGCTGATTGCGCCTGTATTCAACTCACTTCGGGTACTTGCAGTAACGCTAGCGGGGTTTTCCGTTGGTTTCTTAACCGAACATCCGTTGTAGTGCTTTCCTCGCTTTGCTGTATTTCGCATCTTGCTGGATTGCACGTCGATAGGCCCTGACCGCATCGTCGGTACGCCGTTGTGCTTCCAGGATCTTGCCGTAAAAATAGTGGTGGCGCGCACTGGCTTGTTGTCCCAGTGCTAGTTGGATCTGCCTAGTAGCGTCTTCAAAATCACCTTTTTTATACGCGACCCGTGCTAAACGATAGCGTACATCGTCGTCGTCCGGATCGACCCTTAATTCTGCCAGATAAAAATCGCGGGCCTGATCCAGTTGGCGTAGATGCTCGTGGCTGGAGGCCAGGTTGAAATTGGCGTTGTTGTATTCGGGGTCGGCTTGTAGCACCCGATTAAAGGTGTCAACGGCTTCGGCATAGCGCTCGTGCTTGAGCAGTTGGTAGCCCAGTTTTTGATATGCGATCGTGCTGTCTTGGGCCTTTGCACGCAAGCGATAGTGTTGCAGCAGCGCTAAATCGAATGCGCTTTGGCTGGCTGCATTATTGCTGAGTAGGCGACGCTGCCAGATACGATTGAACGGACTGTCTTCTATGCGTAGGTGCGAGAACAACGCCAGCTCAACAGCATCGTAAGGCAGTTTAGCCAGCGCCGTTTGTAGAGCCTCTGGTTGCTGTAGTCGCCGTAGTGCTTTCTTAAAACGCGGCATCCCTTTATCGCTAAGCCGAGCGATGCTGAACTCCAGATTGGGGCTGTTATTGGTGTTTAGTTTTCCACCGAGGGTATCTGCCAGACTCAGAATGTTTGGCGCTAGCAGGCTGTAAGCGAGGTGGCGGGCCTGGATGCCATGTTGCTGTAGCAGGTCGTTGTTGATAACCGAATTTTGGGCTGCCAAGAGGGGCTGGTGGGCGCGGATTGGTTGCTGCGAGCACAGTAGCAGGTGGTAGCTGGATTTAACAAAGGCTAGCCCACACTGGTTGAAGTTGCTGGCCAGCGTTTTGAGGATAATAGCGATCCCCTGGTCACCGATGCGCGAATCGATCCAGGTCACGTAAAGACCGTCGTCGGTCAGTCGCTGGCGAACCACCTTGAAGAAATCGTCGGTGTAGAGCTTGGCCGAGCTGAAATAGAGTGGGGTGGTGACGGTATTAAGAATTAGCGAGTACTGTTGCGTGCTGGCTTTGCTGAAATGGATCGCATCGTCGACGATGATATTGACTCGCGGGTTTTGCTCGATGCCATAATTCCACTGCGCCATGCGGTGCAGGTTATCGCGTACCACCGGGTTTATCTCGATGACATCGGTGTGTTTAAACAATTGACCGACAGCCGAGGCGGTTGCGCCGCTACCCAGGCCCAACACCAGTGCGCGATCGTTGCGGGGCGCAAACAGCGACGACACCGCACCGACCAGTTTTTCAGATGGGTTGGTCAGCGGGATGCTGGTGTAGCCGTTGATAAAGAAATAGGGCGTACCATCGCGCCAGTTGATCGAAAAGATATCCTGATGACCACGGTAACGATCGCTGAGTTGCAGCTCGTCGCGACCCTGGTCCAGCGAGTCATGATCGCGGAAGTTGGTGTAACTCAGGTAGAGCAGATTCTCGTCCCAGCGCTGTTGTTGCAGAGTTGCCGCGCTAACGCACACTAGCGTGACGACGATAGCGGCTGGGGCATTGCAGCGGCTGGCCAGTAGCAGCGCCACACCGGTGAGTAGAACAATAAACAGCAGAATCTGACCGTAATCCAGCAGTTGGTGTAGCAGTAGCACCATCAACAGAAAACCGCCGCAGTTGGCTAATGCCGAGAGTAGTAACAAGCGGCCGGAACGGCGGGCCAAATCGGTGTTACGGGTCAGTAGTGCTGGCAGTGTGGCGCCAAAACCGATCGCGGGTAGGCCGAGTAATAGCGCCATTAACCCCCATTTGAGCAATACACTGCTGGCATATTGATCATTGTATTCGGGATAGAGTTCGGCATAGCGATAGATACCGGGTTCGAGTGTGATCAATAGCAGCAACAGGCCGAGCAGAGCTATCATCAGCACCTGACTCAGCGTTAGCTTGAACCACTGCACCAGTAGCGAGCCCACCGCGATCCCCAACAATATCAGCGAAATAACCAGCGCAAAGGTCTCTCTAAACGGTCCCAGTAACAGTTCAGACAGGCGTAACATCAATAGCTGGAACACCGCCGAGGCCACACTGGCTACGATCAATGCCGCCAGTTCACTTCGTTGGTTGTGCCACAAGGGTTGGGTACTGTTTTGATCTGCAGCAGTGGGATTGGGTTGAGGTGCAGCTTCGGCGGGTTGGCAAGCCAGACTATGGAAGCCAAAGCGCAATACTAGCGCAATGATGCCGTTGACGGTTGCGATGGCAATCACGGTGCCCTTGATACCGAACCAGCGGATCAGCAAAAATTCGATCAATAGTGCGGTCAGCGCCGCACCAAAGTTATAACTGGCATACGCGCGTGAAAAGGCCGATTGGGATTGCAGCCGTGATAGGTAGCCGGCAAATAGTGGCAGGCTGCAACCAATCAGTAGCGCCGGAACGATCAGCAGCACAAAGCAGATGATGATGCTGCCGATGGCTGGATCGAATAGCGGCGTGTCGGTGGTAGGAATGGCGTACAGCCAGCTATCCAATAGCGGTGCGTTGAGCGCAAAGAACAGCCCGCACAGGCCGATAGCCGCTTCAATCTGCCACAGCCTCGACCAGAGCCGGTGGGCGTAAACTGAACCGATACCGATTCCCAGTAAGAAGGTGATCAAAATCGCCGCCGATACCGCGAACTGGTCGCCAATCAGGTTGCCCAACATGCGCCCATAAAGCACCTCGTAGGCGATGCCCGCCAGACCGGACAGCATCATCAGCGGGGTAAACAGCAGAGCTGAACGGTTCAAATTCATCGGCAAGCGGTCCTGAACATCAAGGCAGTGTATTATTCTGCCAGTCGTCGCCGCGGAACCCTAGCACCGTGCGCTACAAAGGTGAGAGTTAATTGATCGAGAGCAAACAAGCCGCCGTTCTTCCCGACACTGACGCACCGGTGCAGGGGTTTTTGCTGACCCATCACAGCGTCGAGCGCCCATCTGGATTGGAACTACGCTTTTGGTTGAGTACTCCGCAAGGTCCGTTATTGGCCGTGGTACCCGAGCAAGAATCGGTGTTTTTTGTCCGCCAAGCCGATGTCGAGCAAATATCCCAGATACTTGTCGGCTTGCAGGGCTGGCGTATGCAGTCGCTGGAACTGATAAATCCCGCTGGTGAGCCGGTTAGTGGGCTTTATGTTAAGCGTCAAGCAACACTGTCCGAGGCCCGTACACGACTGGCGGCGCAGCAGATCAACTGCTACGAAGACGATGTTCGGGTCGCCGAACGTTATCTGATGGAGCGCTTCGTTTGTGGCAGCGTTCAGCTTCGCGGACGGCAAAGCAAGGCTAGCGGCTACAGCCGTATTGACCGGGCCGCGATAAAACCGAGCGAATACCTTCCACAGTTGAAGCTGTTATCGATCGATATCGAAACGACGATGCGGGCTGATCAGATCTTCTCAATTGGCCTTTACGGAAAAGCACCAGGCGGAGAGTTGATAGAGCGGGTGTTGATGGTTGGGCAGGGGCCTGCTGACCCGTTGATCGACTATGTCGCCGATGAGCGGGCATTGCTGCTTGCGTTTGTTGCTGCGGTTGCCGAATTTGATCCCGACGTGTTGATCGGCTGGAATGTGGTGGGTTTCGATCTGTCGGTATTGCAGCAACGCGCTGATGTATTGCGGGTGGCGTTGAAGCTCGGTCGCGCAGGCGAGCGGCTGCGGTTGCGCGAGGGCAGAGGTAACTTACGCTTTGCCAGCATTGCCGGTCGGGTCGTGGTAGATGGCATCGACGGCCTCAAGGCTGCTACCTACAGCTTTGAGAGCTTTGCGCTGGAAAATGTTGCCCGGCAATTACTGGGGCGCGGTAAGCAGATCGACTCTAGCGATGCCGGCATCGAGAACCGTGGCGGCGAGATTGCTCGCTTGTTCGAGCACGATAAACCCGCGCTGGCGGCATACAACATCGAAGACTGCCGCTTAGTGTGGGATATTTTTGGCCACACCCGGCTGCTTGATTATCTGATAGAGCGCTCACGGCTGACCGGCTTGCCACTGGATAAAATCGGTGGCTCGGCGGCCGCGTTTGATAATCTCTATCTGCCCCGGCTGCACCGTGGTGGTTACGTGGCACCGGTGTATGCCTCGGGCGAGGCGGGCATGAGCAGTCCTGGCGGCTACGTCATGGACTCGCGTCCCGGCCTGTATGACCATGTTCTGGTGCTGGATTTTAAAAGCCTGTATCCGAGCATTATCCGCACCTTTCGGGTCGATCCACAGGGCCTGTTTGTTGGGCTGGATCAGCATCTGCGCGATGACGCATCAGAACCCGTGCCGGGCTTTAATGGGGCCTGGTTTGACCGTCAGCGGCATATTCTTCCCGGCTTATTGAAGACCTTGTGGCAGGCCCGCGACCGTGCCAAGGCCGAAAATAACGACCCGGTATCACGCGCGATAAAGATCATCATGAACTCATTTTATGGCGTGCTCGGTTCGCCGCAGTGCCGTTTCTTTGATCATCGACTGTCGGGTTCGATCACCCTGCGGGGCCACCAAATTTTGACCGAGAGTCGAGATTACATCGGGCAGCAATCTGATGACTCAATGGTTTATACCGTTATCTACGGCGATACCGATTCGCTGTTTATCTGGTTGCAGCCGCAGCAGTTAGACAGCGTCAGCAGTTCTCCTGTTGCGTCTGGGGTTGGTGCGGAGCAGGGGTTAATGGGTGCTGATCCTAATCTCGATAAGCCGCAGATTGATGCTCAGACCATCAATGCCATCGGTGACCAGCTGGCGCAACAGCTCAACCGCTGGTGGGCTGAGCGACTGCAGCAGGAGTTCGCGCTGGAGAGTTTTTTAGAGATTGAATTTGAAACCCATTACCAACGTTTTCTGATGCCGACCATTCGTGGTTCCGATCGAGGTAGTAAGAAACGTTATGCCGGTTTGGTACTGCATCGGCAGGGGGACGATGACGAGCATGCTGAGATGGTTTACAAAGGCCTAGAAGCGGTGCGTAGCGACTGGACGCCTCTGGCGCGCGAGTTTCAGCAGCAGCTCTATCGCAAGGTCTTTCTTGACCAGCCTTATCAGGCATACCTGCAAGGGGAGGTGGCCGCGTTGTTGGCCGGTCAACGTGATGAGCAACTGGTCTATAACAAACGCTTGCGGCGGCCATTAGCCGAGTACGTTAAATCGCAACCACCGCAGGTACAAGCCGCGCGCATGGCGGAGCGGCATCGCCAGCAACGGGGTCTGCCGAGTCGCTACCGTCGGGGAAGTTCGGTCGCTTACGTCATCACCACCCAAGGAGCCCAGCCGGTCGACTACCGCAGTGCACCGATCGATTACCGTCACTATCTCGAGAAACAGCTGGCACCTATCGCCGATGCGATCCTACCGTTTGTCGGTGATTCGTTCGGTGGTTTGGTTGAACAGCAGATGCAGCTGTTTTGATGGGGGGCTACAAAATCACCGATGTGATTCTGCCGTTATATAGATGTAGGAGCCCGGTCCCCCGGGCGAGAGGTACCTAAAAGATCGCCCGGGGGACCGGGCTCCTACAATGTCACCGAAACGGTGCGGTGATTCTTCTAATCAAAAATCGATCACCTCGTAGGTACCATCGTTATCACTGTCCCAACCCTTGCGACCATCCCAGTAAAGAATAATCGGCCCTTCACCCTTCAGTGCGCCGCTATTTTTCGGCGTGGCTTTGATGCTGAAGCTGTCGGCGGTGTTAGTTAGGGAGATGTTGTAAACATCTGATACTGCATGCTGGCCACTGCTCCAATCGTAGACATCGGACAAATTGGAGGTGTTATAGTCACCGTTGGTCTGCGCGTACTGCTCCATCGCCGCGCTGATGGCGGTCATCACCGCCAGCGCCTCGCTGTGCTGACCGCGTTTGATGTGACTGGTATAGGCCGGGTAGCCGATGGCGGCGAGGATGCCGATGATCGCAAGGGTGATCATCAGCTCCAGTAGGGTAAAGCCGCGTTGGCTTTTTTTGCTGATCTTCGCCATCAGAACAGCAGCTCGCGCCAGCGGATGCGGCCTAGCAGATCGTTGTTGCCGTTCTGTTCGATAACGCTGACACCGCCACTATCAACGTCGACGGTGCCAACCTGATCAATATCGTTGATGCCGTCACCGTCTTCGTCTTCTTCGCCGTTAGTGATGCCGTCGCCGTCGTCGTCCTCATCCTTGTTCATGGTGCCGTCGCCGTCATCATCTTCGTATTTGTCGTCTATACCGTCTTTGTCGGAATCTTTGTCGTCCTTGTTGTCTTTGTCGTCCCAGTCCTTGATACCGTCATTATCCTCGTCGGTATCGTCCCAGTCCTTGATGCCGTCGTCATCCTTATCTTCATCAAGCCAGTCTTCGATGCCGTCGTTATCGTCGTCAGTATCAACATCATCATTCCACTCGTCGCCATCGAAGTTTTTGGGTACATAACCGGCAGCGGCATCAGCCAGCGCTCGGGCATCATCAGCGAGAGCCTTTTTGGTGTTGTAATCCTCAAGCTTCTCATCATAATCATCATTGGCATCAATAATGTCCTGGGCCGTAGGAGGTGCGCCTGGGAAGTCGATTCGGCTGTCATTAAGCGTGCTTATTCCTAAGCCACCGGCCGTGTGAATCTTTTTGGTACCATCGGGTGAAAAGGTGTTAGCAGAGCCATCACGATCATCACTTTCTGTATACGACTCTGAACTCGTTACGCTGTTGTCACATCTTTGAGCGTCATAGTCAGAGCCAGAATAGGATCTGAAATAGATGCCATCGTGGTATTCAGCCCAGGTAAAACCATTCGTTGTGAATTTTAGTGCGGTCACCTTATAGGGGCCGTTGTAACTGATCCGCAAATTGAATTCGTCTGTTTCATCCGTGTCATCCATATTGCCGACGTTCATGCTAAAACCAAACCAGGTCACCGTGTCACCATTGGCTAATTTACCAGAACCGGCTCCTCTTTCGGCACTGTAGTCAGCTGGGGACTCAGTATGTGAACCGGGCAGGCCTTCTTTAATCATGCTGACAACGGTTCCTCCTGCAAGAGTCGCCTCAACTTCGATATCAAAGTCAGTGCTATCATTGCCACGTATACGATCGAAGAAAATTTCACCGCAAGTAGGGGAGGGAACCACAGGGTTTGCAGCAGCAGTCAGGTTATCTGATGTGGTTTTTGCGTCATCCGAGGCGGTCTTGGCGGTTGCGGCCTCGGCCTCGGCGGTGATCGCATCGGCCTCTTCGGTTCCGGTAAAGTTGTAGCTGACCGAACTCCACCAGCGATTGGTGTACGACAGATCGTTGTTGGCATTACGCGCTATCACGGCCGCAGAACTGAGGTCACCCGATTTGTTGAGGGCGATAACCGGTGTGCCGGGAGTACCGGCATCAACGTAGCCGATATTATCGGCAGCGGTGAGTGCGCCATCGTAGTTGAGGTCATAAACGGTCTCGTCGGGTAAGCCCCCACTGAGGTAGTCGACCTGGGTCAGCCAGTTCATTTCGTTAACCGGATCGGTGATCATCAGCTGTAGCCGACCATCACGAATCATTGGCGTTTGTAGCACATGTTCATCAGCCGCTAGGTTAATGACCCAGCCCTTGGCATTGCCGACGGTGCTGCCGGTAGTCAGGGTGCGGAAGTTAGGCTCTCCACTGATAGCGGTCAGGCTGTGATCTTGAAGCACAGAGCGGGTGATAGCCGTGTTGCTGCTGCCATCGTCAAGTACGCCGTAGATGCTGTGGAAGGTGGCGCTGGTGAGGGTGCCGCTACTGGCGATGTAGTCGCCGGTGCCAACATAGACCATAACGCCTGTCTTAGTCGGGTGCTTGGCCACCATCGGTGCCGAGAGAATCGGCTGGACATTGCTGCCATCGCTGACGGTGACTAGGGCGTTGCTGCCCAATGCCGTGGGGATGCTCCAGGCTTGAGTGCTGGCGATATCGGTGTTGCTATCGACGACCTTCCATAAATTACCATCCAGATCGCCGGCATAGACCGTATCCACCATGCCGTCACCGTTAGAATCGATCACGGCCGGGGCGCTGAGGCCGTTACTGGTTGATGCGCCCAGGGCAATATCGACAGCGGTAAAATCACCGCTCTTGATCGGTAGGATCAGCAGATGGGCCTTGCCGTCACCGCTGTTTTTGTAACCGTTACCGGTGATAACGCCCCATTTGCCATTGCTTAATCTAGCGATGACGGGCTTGCCGTAGGTGTAGCCCAGGTTGGCGTTGGTGACAGAGGTATATTCCCACAGGAATTTGGCCTTGGCATTGGTGATGCTACTGGCGGTGGGGTCGGTCACATTTAATGCGTAGAGTCCCTTGCCACCCGCGCCTAAAGCACCGACTAATACGGTACCCCATTCGTCGCCGGCACCGTTAAAGTTGCTGAAGGCATCGGCAACACTGAGTTGGCCATCGACAAAATACTGGTGGCTGTACGGAACAGTGTCCAACTCCCCGAGCTTGGCGCTGATCACAGAAGGGATGTAGCCAAATACTTCGTCACCGGTGGCGCTGTCGAACGCATGCAGCATGCCATCGTTGGCCCCGACATAGACCCGCCCAGCACGGTTTATTCTTGCGTTAACAAAGGCTTGGTAGCCGGTCAGGGTATGGCCATCGGTGGGTCGACCGACATAAATCGGTTGGCTATGAATGATGTCGCCCAGTGCCGCACTCCGTGCGCGGATGCTGGTGCCGTCTTCGATCAAGCGATCTCCGCAGATAAACTGTTTCAACGCATCGGCGGTGTTGGCGCAATCGTAGTCAACCGCGCTGGTCCCGCTATTGGTGAAAATTTTCCGTGTTTTCCATCCCGTATCACTGCTGGTAGCGATCAGCGCATCCAGTTGATCTTTAGCGCTCCAGTTTTCCGGAAAATCGACCACGCCAAGCCCTGACAGGTTGTACGATTTGATATCACCAAAAAACTGGGTGTTACTAAACCAGGGGCGAAATAGCTTGCCGTTACCGTCACTGACGTTGTACTGGCTCAGCGCGATGGGCGCAATATAGCCGTAGGGTATCTCGGTCGGTGGAAAATTGGCAAAGTCTGCGGCTCCGGCGGTGAAGCAGCTGGTTGCGGTGATCAATGATACTGCGATCTGTTTCATCTTCATGATCATATCCCTAGTCCATGGTCGTAAAATAAGATTGAGTCAGCTTAGCGCCGCCCTTGGCGGACTGGCCGTAGCCCGTGACTCTAAATAGATAACGGCTGTCAGCACCCGCTTGGCCAACATTAATTGTCGACCCCGAGGGGTTGATGATGCCGAGATATTCGATTGCAAACGTTTGGTTTGTGGTCGTACCGCTGACAGCGGCGGTACTGCTGGCCGCATTGAGACTTAGATAGGTAGAGAGGTCAGCTAAGCTGATTTGATTTCCCACATAGTAACCGTCGTCATCGAAACTATCGTAGAACCCCCCGTTGCAACTGCTGGGGGCTTGCTGCCGATTACACACTTCGTCTTCACCGGCTTGTAGTGAATCTTCGGCAGAAGCCAAGGCATCAACCCCAGACTTAACACTACGCGCTACCTTAATTTCGAAACTCGATGAGTGCATGCTCGACAGCGATATCACGGTCAACATCACCATAAATACCAGCGCAATTATTAGGGTTGCGCCTTGCTGGTTGCGATAGTGCTGTTGATGAATCATCAGGCGCTTCCTCCAATTCGATTGCGTAAGCTGACCGTACTACCGACTTTGCGGCGAATCCGTTGATCGGATGGGGTAACGCTGTTGCCGTCGCAATCGGTATAAGCAGGAGAGGTGCCCCCGATCATGTTATCGTCGCTGGCGATCACTAGGCAGATCTTAATCGCCACCACACTGCTCATGCTGGTGCTGGCTGCATTGGCATTTAAATAACGGTTTGGAGCCTGGTCGTTGTCGGTATCGACGCCGTAGAGGATGCTCATCTGCTCCACGTTGCTGGCCAGCGTGCCTTGGCCCTTGTCCCCATCAAGAGAATGGGTCGATTGGCAGACCAGGTTGTTCATGCTGCCGCCATCGCTTTCGAGTCTGAACTGATTGACGCTAATCGCGCCGCTTGAGGTTGCTCCGTCAGAGATAGCATTGCCGAGGCAATCAAACAGTTGCGAACTCATCGTACTGGCGCCGGCTTGGTAACGAACGGTGATAGAAGGACCCGTTGTACTGCCTGCAATGCCATTGCTTAGACCCGCGTTGGATAGATTGTCTTCTTGATATCCCGCCATGCGGATGTAACGGGCCATCATGTCCAGCGCGACGCGGCCTTGATCCTGAGTAATGATCGAAGCGCGTTGGAATACGATCGATTTGTTATTCATCACAAACACTTGCAGCACCGCGCCACCGACCATCAAGCCGAGCACTAGTGCGATCATTAGTTCGATCAGGGAGAAGCCGTGTTGTCGATTCATCATTCTGGCCGCCTCCTATAGGTCAAATTGCAATTGCTGACACATCAAATCGGTGTCAACGGTGTTAGGGCAGTTGTTAGTCGCGCCTGCTCCGACTCTATTTCCATCCCAATGAACGGTTAGCGTGTAGGAGTTGGACGCTAGGGCAATAGCCCCACTGCCTGTCGGCAGTTCTTGTGAAACGGTGGTCAGCCATTGGTTGAGATCGTATTGTGCCATTAGCGTAGGGGAGCAGTCGGTATCGTTGGTGATACAACTGGGAACCGCCGGAATATCGGCGTCATAAGCTCGAATGTAGCTGCTGCTGCCACGCGCTTCTGAGGCGTTGGCACGGATCAGTTCCATTATATCGTGCAGTTGCCAGGTGGCGGTCATCGATTGATAGGCTTGATGGGTGATGCGCTGGCTTTGGGTGGTCAACGCGGTAACGCCGACGACACCTAGCCCGAAGATCAATAGCGCGATAAGGACTTCGATCAGGGTAAAGCCGTGGGCCATAGACGGTTTGATCTGTCGCATCTTATTCATCCTCGCAACCAAAGGCGGTGTAGGACAGTTGACCGGAAAAGGTAACGTTGGTGATTTTTTCGCAGCCGCCCATTTCTATACTCAAGCTTGCTTGGGTTTTGCCTGACAATGTGCCTGTAGAGCCGAAGACGATCTCGGCTGTGAGATCGGATGGGTTGC
>JBALWS010000134.1:0-11796 GCA_036960405.1 Halopseudomonas sp.
ACAGATCGGAGCCTTTACGGAATAACGCAGCCCCCAGCAAGGTATGAATCATCCGCACCACTTCGGCGCCTTTTTCGTACACCGTCAGGGTGTAGAAGTTGGAGATCTCCATAAACGACGCGGGCCGTACCGGGTGCGCCATCGGCCCGGCATCTTCGGCAAACTGCGCGGTACGCAGCAGCGCCACATCGTCGATTCGCTTAACTGTGCGCGAGCCCATATCGGCAGTGTATTCGGCGTCACGAAAAACGGTAAAGCCCTCTTTCAGGCTCAACTGAAACCAGTCTCGGCAAGTGACCCGGTTACCAGACCAGTTATGGAAATACTCGTGGGCAACGATCCCCTCGATCCGTTCAAAGCCGGCGTCGGTGGTGGTTTCAGCCTTAGCCAGGACGCAGGAGGAGTTGAAGATATTGAGCCCTTTGTTCTCCATCGCGCCCATATTGAAATGATCGACGGCAACGATCATAAAGATATCCAGATCGTACTCGCGACCGTAGACCTCTTCGTCCCAGGCCATCGCTCGCTTGAGCGAGGCCAGTGCATGATCGCACTTATCCAGATTTTGTTTCTCGACAAACAGCCGCAGTGCGATGTCGCGACCGCTGCAGGTGGTAAAACTGTCTTCGACCACCTCAAGGTCACCGGCGACCAACGCAAACAAATAGGCCGGTTTCTTGAACGGATCTTGCCAAGTGACCCAGTGGCGTTCGCCCTGCTCGCCTTGATCGACCGGGTTACCGTTGGACAGCAACACCGGAAACTCGGCTTTATTGGCCGCAACAGTGGTGGTGAACACCGACATCACATCGGGTCGGTCGAGATAAAAGGTGATCTTACGAAAACCCTCGGCCTCGCACTGGGTGCAGTACATGCCGTTGGACTGGTACAGCCCTTCCAGCGAGGTGTTCTGCTGCGGTTTGATCAAGGTGACGCACTCAAGCAAGCACTGCTCGGGCAATCCGCTCAGGGTCAGGTACTCGTCATCACGTTGGTAGTCCGACTCGCTCAGATCATTACCGTCGATGACCAGCCGACGTAACACCAGACTTGAATCACCGTCCAGCTCAAGATCGGCGTCGTTATCTTCGGCCTCAGGGTTGCGGCGCAGATGTAGCTTGGAGCGCACCAAGGTGGCCTTATCGCCCAGCTCAAAATGCAACTCGGTGCGATCGATCAGAAACGGCGGAACGCGGTAATCTTTGAGGAAGATGGTTCTGGGGTTGTCCTTACTCATGCTTTATTTCTCGTGATTCAAGCTAACGGATAACGATTTGGATAGGCGCGATGGGGGCCGTTGATCAGGCGAAAAACTCTACCTGGTATGCACCAAACTTGCGAATATTGATCACCCCGCTGTCGAGGATCAGGTACTGCCCTTTGATACCCTGCAGCACGCCCTCCACCAGCGGCGTTTTGTCAAAATTCAGCGAGCTGACTTTGAGAGGATAGTTCAATACCGGGAAGCCCAGTTCGACCACTTCGGCATCGGCGATCGGCTGGACCGCTTGCAGGCCGTACTGCTGTTGCAGCGCCTCGATATCAGCACCACAGTCTTGCAACAGTTGATCGCGAGCCTGCAGCAGATCGACCGGCGCCACCTGCCCCTTGAGCATCGCCCGCCAGTTGGTTTTATCGGCGACGTGTTGCTTGTACAGCATCTCGACCAAACCGGATCGGTAGCGGGTATCGACCCGGATGATCGGCAGCGCCTGAATCGCACCCTGATCGATCCAGCGGGTCGGAACCTGACTGGCGCGGGTGATACCGACTTTAATACCGGAGGAGTTGGCCAGGTAGACGATATGCTCGCTCATGCAGAAGCGTTGGCCCCAATCGCTATCGCGGCAGGTACCTTGGTCAAAATGGCATTTTTCCGGGCTGACGATACAGCTATCGCACTGAGGTAGCTTTTTAAAACAGGGGTAACAATAACCCTGAGCGAAGCTTTTTTTGCTAGCACGACCGCAGTGCTGGCAATGGATCGCGCCCTGATAGACCAATTTGATCGACTGACCGATCAGCGGGTTAAGGTGGAATTCCTGCTCGTCCAGCGGCAGCCAGTATTGGCACGGTTCGGCCGCACTACTGCCGAGCTCGGTACGCATTTTGGCCAGGTGGCCCTGGCCCAGCAGATTCATGCTGAGGGAGGTCGAATCATCTTCAAACAACATCGCACTACTAACCGTTGAGGATCTTAACGATCGATTCGGTACTCTGACTGGGGCTATGCTGCGAGCCGTCGGATTTGGTGCGATCGATAAAGCCGACTCGCTGATCCTCGGGCAGATGAGTTTCGTCATAAGCGATCACCGCTTGCAGACAGTTCTCGCGTTCCTCGGCAGTCAAACGACGGCCATCGGCCCATTTGCCCAACTCCACCGCAGTTTTCATGCTGGCGTGAATCTCGGGGGTCATCGATTGGAGTAACTCATCTAAGGTCATAGCGACTACCTGTAACACGAAATGGGGGCTTGATCGGGCTGCAAATCATACCATAGCCCAAACAGCATAAGCGTTAGAAATCGCCCAACAAAAAAGTAGCGTCATCATGACAAGCGAGAGCTTTAACAAGCCTAGACTACACTCACGCTAGCGGAGCCCAAGCCGAGATGATAGCCACTGACAAGCAACGTATACTCGGGCGAAAAAATGGCAGTAGCAATTCCTCTAATATAGAGCCACAGTTCAACCTAATTCAACCCTCAACAGCCTGGAGCCCACATGGATAATGAAACCCGTACCCAACTCGAAGCCGCCGCCTTTCGCGGTCTGGTCGCCCACCTACAGCAGCGTACCGACGTTCAGAATATCGACCTGATGAACCTGGCCGGGTTCTGCCGCAACTGCTTATCAAAATGGTACCTGGCAGCCGCTCAGGAACAGGACGCTGAACTCGATTACGACCAGGCATTGGAAGCGATCTATGGGATGAGCTATGCCGATTGGAAAGCTAACCACCAAGGTAAAGCCAGCACCGAGCAACTCGAAACATTTGAAGCGACCAAGCCTCTGCACGCCAAAATCAGCGGTCACTAGCTGTTTTTTCTCGGATCAAACGACCCGTTTATCGGCTTGTTTGATCCGATGCTTTCGATTCGTTAACGAAACGACTACAATCGCGCGGCGTTCAGAACGGATCATCTGTCTGCTATCAATCCGTTGTTTTCAAGAGTTATCGACTCGGTGAATGTTATGTTGTCGTTCAAATCGCTGTTTGGTCCTAAATGGCAAAGCCAAAACCCCAATAAACGCTGCCGAGCTGTCTCGCGCCTAAATCCCAGCTGCCCTACTGATCACCAGATTCTCAAACAACTGGCGCTGTCCGATCCCGCAATTGAAGTGCGCCTGCAAGCGCTGCCGAGATTGAACGATCCAGAGCTGCTGGTGCAGCTTTGCAACCATGCCAGCCACACTCAGATCCAGGCACTGGCCAGCAAGCTATTATGCGAACTGATCACCGCCCAAGGTGAATCGCAGCTAAGTCGTCAGCAACTGCTGCAGATCCTATCGGGGATTGAAAAGGTCGAGTTACTGACCCATATCGCCCTCAACGCCTCGGATGCTCAAGTACGGCGATATGTGGTCTATCAACTAGAGGATGAGGTGGCGCTGGAGCAGGTGGTGCGGTTCAGTCGCGACCCTCAACAACAGCGAATCGCCATTCAAGGCATTGATGAGGTGCCACGACTGCAGCAACTGGTCGAACAGCAGCACCGTCACTGCCCCGAGTTAGCCCAACTGCTACAGCAGCGATTGGCCGTTCGTTCTCGCTACGCTACTGCATGTGCCTGATTGGCAGTCGTTTATTCCAAGGATAGAGGCGCGGCTTTTACCGACTCTGAATAGGAGTCACAATTACTGCCATTAAGGCGCTTTTGCAGCTCCTCATCACGCAATGCGCGGCGCAATACTTTACCGATATTGCTCTTGGGCAGCTCGCTCCGGAACTCCACTTGCGAAGGCACCTTATAAGCGGTCAAGCGCTCGCGGCAGTATCCACGAATCTGTTGAATCGTTAACGCCGGATTGCTGGAAATCACATACAGTTTGATCAGCTCACCGTGATCGGCATCGGGCAGCCCCACCGCAACACAATCGATAATGTCGGGGTGCCCCAAAACCACCGCTTCCAATTCATTGGGGTAAACATTGAAACCCGAGACATTGATCACGTCTTTCTTACGATCCACGATGGTCAAATATCCCGCCTCATCGATACTGGCAATATCACCGGTTCGCAGCCAGCCCTCGGCATCGAGCACCAGCGCGGTTTCTTGCGGTTGGTTCCAGTAACCCTGCATCACCTGCGGCCCTCGCACGCAGAGTTCTCCGCTACCACCAACGGGGACTTCGCCCCCCTCTTCGTCTATCAATCGGACCTGGGTCGCTTTAATCGGTAAACCGATGGTGCCTAAACGAATCCCATCGGGCGGGTTAACCGTGATAATCGGCGAGGTTTCGGTCATCCCATAACCTTCTAGTACCGGACAACCGGTAGCCTGTTGCCACTTCTCGGCCACCTCTTTCGATAACGCCATGCCGCCCGATACGGTGAGTTTGAGCCTATCGAAATTTAGATAATGAAAATCGGGTTGTCGGCACAGTGCAGCAAACAGGGTATTTAGACCGCTGAAGATGGTGAACTTCCAACGGCGTAACTCGTGCACAAACGCCGGAATATCGCGCGGATTGGTAATCAGCACTACCTGGGCCCCGATCTCCATCATCAGCATGCAGTTAACGGTAAATGAGTAGATGTGGTACAGCGGTAACGGCGCAATCGCCACTTCGCGGCCTGGAACCGTTACCGCATCGAGTAACCCTTTTACCTGCAGCATATTGGCCAATAGGTTTCGGTGGCTCAGCATCGCCCCTTTGGCCCGCCCCGTGGTGCCACCGGTGTATTGCAGCATCGCCAGGTCGTCGGTGGCTATCGGTGGCGACTCAAAGGTTAACTGCTTGCCCTGCTTCATCACCTGGCGGTAACTCAATGCGGTCGGTAACCGATAATCGGGCACCATCTTTTTCAGATAACGAACAGTAGCGTTAACCATTACGCACTTCCAAAGTGGTAACGCATCACCTATCTCGGTCACTATCAGTGTCTCAATCTCGGTCTGATCCAGAATCTCCTCGACCTTGCTGGCCATGTTAGCCAGCACCACCAGAGCTTTGGCACCGGAGTCTTGAAATTGGTGCAACATTTCGGAGGGGGTATAGAGCGGGTTGATGTTAACGATAACCAAACCGGCACGCAGGGCGCCGAACAAAACAACAGGATACTGCAGCAGATTAGGCAGTTGGATAGCAATACGGTCACCAGGATCAAGCGACGTCTGATGCTGCAGGTAGGCGGCAAAATCACGCGAGGCGCATTGCAGCTCGCGATAGCTCAGATTACAGCCGAAATTATTAAATGCGGGCAATTGAGGGTAGTCTTGCCAAGACTGCTCAAGCACATCGATCAGCGTCTGGTAGCGACCTAGCTCCAGCGTATCGAAAGGGGTGTTTTTATTCTCTGCCTGAATGGGCACCAAACCTCCTTACTAAACCGACAACTTATACACTTTAGTCTTAAGGAGTTTTACCTGCCAGATAAATCCAGGTCAATCATTAACGTTCAATCTTGCCATCAAACGCAGATCAGCCATCAACCTCGACCGGCTGCGACAACCCTTCAACAAATAGCTGCATCTCTCCGGGCTGCATTCGCTGCCACTGTTCGTTATCGGTCAACGGCTCGGTCGCGATCACAGTGACGACATCACCGGGCTGGGTTTCCTGGCAGAAGTCGACCACCACATCATCATCCTTGAGCGAGGCTTGACCAAACGGAGCGCGGCGGGTAATCCAGGTCAGTTTGGTGGTGCAATAAGCAAACAGATGGTGCGAGTCGGTTAACAGCATATTGTAGACGCCTAGCGCTCGTAGCTGCTCGCACTGCAGACGAATAAACCTAAACAGCTCAGGGGTTGAGGGCGGTTCGGAATACCGCTCGCGCAACCTTCCCAGCAGCCAGCACATCGCATACTCGCTATCGGTGCTGCCGACTGGACGATAGATACCCAAAGGCAGCTCGAACAATTTGGGATCAAGCTGGCCGTTATGGGCAAAGGTCCAATACTGGCCCCACAACTCACGCGTAAACGGGTGGGTGTTCTCTAAGCAGATCTGACCGACATTGGCCTGGCGAATATGGCTGATCACCACATGGCTCTTTATCGGGTGCTCGCGAACCAACTCCGCCACCCGCGATTTAGCACTGGGTTCAGGGTCATGAAAACTCCGCACCCCCTTACCCTCATAAAAAGCGATGCCCCAGCCGTCACGATGCGGCCCAGTTCCACCACCACGCTGCATCAGTCCCGCAAAACTGAAACAGATATCGGTAGGCACATTGGCACTCATGCCTAGTAATTCACACATGGTTAGATCCTGCAGGTAAGGCGTTGGCGCTATTTTGTGGAAATAGAGACTCGGGGTCAATCGGAAGGAAGGTGAAGATAGTTCGAGGCCGGTAATAATTCTGTTGCGCTCGTCATTCTCCATGAAACCAATACGTTAAATCTGAGCCACTATGTGGATCGATTGCATGGTCATCGTCTACCACCACAATCGAGCTTTCATCCCCAGCTCCGTTGAATAACCTACGGACTTACTGATAACCCGTTTTTGTTCATCGAGCACGTAGTACGTGGGAAACATTTCTATTCTGTAATCGCTCAGCGTCTGATGAGTTCCAAGCAGAACCGGCACCGCTAATTCCTCACCACCAGCGAATTCCGCTACCTCAGCAGACGAATCGTAGTTAAGCGCCACAGCAACCACCGCCAAAGATTCATCAGCATTAAGTTTATTTAGATTTCCGATACTCAATTTGCAGATGCTGCACCACGGTGCGAAGAAGTACAGTAGCGTGTGTTTAGATTGGATATCGCCCAGGGCTACCTCATCACCACTAAGACTATTCAGCGTGAACACTGGGGCCAAAGCTCTATCTTGAATAAGATTATTCTGCTGCCAGTAACTGATACCCACCCAAAGCGTCAGCATAAGCAGTAGCTGGCCAGCCCATGAAATTAGCCGCTTTATTGACAATCGTTTGATGAAGGGCCTCTCTCTATACTCTGATGGTTCAGGTTCAGGTTGAGGTTGAGGGGATAGGAGAATTCACAGACCTAGTGGACTTCCCCCAAAACTACCGCCAGCATACCAAGAAGGCGGCAGTACAGTCGCAATACACAAATAATCTGCGGGAATACTTTGAACAGATCATCAGGGAGCAACCCACGCAAGCTTCGTATTGCCGTTGTAATAGTCATCTACGCAGGTCTGCTGTCACTTGGTCACTGGGGTAGCGGATGGTTGGTTGACCTGATTGATGCTGAACAATTCGGCTTCAATCCTGGTAGCCCCGCCCAACCGAAAAATCTTCAATTGCTGATTTCGGGTATCATTTTATACGCAGTACTGATGGCGATTCCGTTTGTGCCAGGTATGGAGATAAGCCTCGCGCTGCTAATGGTATTCGGCCCTATCGCTGCACTGCCAGTATATGCTGCCACTGTTATCGCTCTGGCACTCTCTTGTCTTGTAGGCGGTACGCTCCCTATCAGCCTTATCGCCAAACTTTTCGGATCGCTCGGGCTGCAGCGGTCAAGACAGCTGGTATTAAAACTACAGTTTATGAACTCGAAAGACCGGCTTAATCTGCTTCTGAACCATACGCCGAAACGGATCGTCCCAATGTTGTTGAAACACCGTTACATCGCAATCATTGTAGCGCTCAATACGCCCGGTAATGCAGTCATTGGCGGCGGTGGTGGAATTGCCTTGCTAGCCGGTTTAAGTGGGTTATTCACACTGCCACGCTTTATCTTGGCTGTTTCTCTGGCAGCACTACCTGTACCACTGGTCATATTCTTAGGCGGGGTTTGAAAACCTGTAGCCCAGCCATAGAAATGACCTAATGAAAGATACCCACTCCCCGCCCGCAGAGAATCTGCATCAACCCTATTGCCTTTGCAGTTAGGCGGGGCTGATAATTCTCTAAACTTTAAAACACCACTGACCAGAGAAAGCCATGAGCATCACTTCCAACAACGTTGTTAGCTTCCATTATCGTTTGCAGGACGAGATGGGAGAAGAACTGGAGAACTCACACGACTCTAGCCCTGTGCTCTATATGCACGGCCATCAGGGTGTAGTCCCTGGACTGGAAAAGGCTCTGGAGGGCAAAGCGGTGGGGGATTGCTTGAATGTCACATTGAAGCCCAAAGATGCTTATGGAATACGTAAGGAAGGCAGTGAACAACGTGTTCCGATCAAACATCTTAGGGTAGATGCTGCAACCAAGCGTCGCTTGAAAAAAGGCATGGCAGTGCCGGTTCAGACCGAGCAGGGTAGTCGCTCAATGGTGATTCTCAAAGTGGGCAAGTTCAACGTGGATTTGGACACCAACCACCCACTGGCAGGCAAGACGCTAACCTTTGATATTGAAGTTATCGCTGTACGTGACGCAAGCGCAGAGGAAATGGCTCACGGACATGCACACGGGGATGGTGGCTGCCAACATTAATGGCAATCGTTTGATGGAGCCCCCCCTCTACTCAAGTTGAGGAAGCTAAATTAGGTACGTTATAAAGCAAAAAAGCCGCCTTAAATGGCAGCATCTTTAGTTGATTCCTTCACGGCCACCCACCAATTCCTGACGTGGTCAGGACACCTCAGTTAAGCAGCATTGGCCAGCGGGCCATTTTGTTCAAAATTGTTCGGGCTCTGGTACCCCAAATATGAATGTAGCCTGTGGCTGTTGTAGAACATTGTGATGTATTGGAGAACATCGGATCTTGCTTCTTCTCGGGTCAGATCTGCACGATGTTCAACTCTATTTTGGACTGAGTGTCCCAACAGTCTCCTTTGCGGCTCATGCTACCAGCAATGCCGTGGCCGTCGAGCAACTTACGAAAAGCCCAACTGGCATACTGCACGCCTCGATCCGAATGGTGGTTCAGCTGCTCCTTGGCTGGTCGTCGGTTCCACAAAGCCATCTTGAGGGCATCACAGACCAAAGAACGGGTCATACGCTTACCCATCGACCAACCCGCGACGTTGCGCGAATAGAGATCGATCACGACAGCCAGATACAACCAACCCTCTTGGGTCCATAAATAGGTAATATCGCCCACATAAGCCTGGTCCGGGCCGTTAGTTGAACAGTTTCGTTTCAGTCAGTTCTCAAATACCGGATGGCGGTGGTTGCTATTGGTTGTTACCCGGTAACGGCGGCGGTATCGCACCCATACTCCTGCTTCCCGCATCAAGCTCCGCGCCTGATAACGACCAACGGGGTAGCCCAGTATTCGTAGCGCCGCGGCCATGCGTCGAGAACCATAGGTATGGTCTGAATTCTTCGCGATAGATTTGATCAATTGGAGCTTCTCTTCACGGTCGAGATCCGGTTCTTGATCTTGGCGCCGCAGGTAGTCGTAGAACCCACTGCAGGTAACACCCAGTATTCGGCAAAGCAGCTTCGCCGAGTAGGTCTTCCTCTTTCGGGCAATGAACTGAAACCTCAGCTCGATTCTTTCGCGAAGAAGACCGCCGCTTTTTTTAATATTTCCAGCTCTAACTTCAGCCGACGATTCTCTTCGCGCAGACACCACAGCTCTTCTTGCTCTGGCGTCAAGTTACCGTTGCCCCGGAACGCATCGTTCTCATCAGCCTGGAACTCTTGAACCCAGCGGCACAACATATTGGCATTGATCCCCAGATTTCGGGCGGCCTCTGCACGTGAGTAGCCATGCTCTGCGACCAGGCGGACTGCGTCCAGCTTGAATTCTTTGTTGTACTTCTTTCTCGTAGTCATGGTCTTCCTCGGCTTCAGAGATTATCTCTTAACCGGGGTGTCCAGCACCATTAGGCCACGTCAGACTTAGCCCGTGAGTGGATAAGCACGCACGGTGGCTAGATCTTTTTGAGCGACCGCTCAGTGTCCGAAAGAGCCACTACCTCGCTCCCAATTCGGTATACCCCTAGAGACTGGTTTGGGCACGAAGCGCCTTAGAGTATGTCGCGCTGCTCTGTATATTCGCCCAGAACGTTAGCCGCCATGGAGCCGACTTCATTTGAATAGATAGTGAATTCACCGGATGAGCGATAATAACCACCGCCGCCACCACCACAAGCAGTTATCCCGAACAACATCACTACTGCAATAGATGCATAAATAGACTTACGAATGATACGTGTTTTCATGATGCATGGCCTCGATTGTCAAACTGTCTAATTTTCTTCCCTAGGCAAACTCATCTTGCATGATATTAGATGACCAGCGCCTCTTAACAACACAGAGATAACATCAGCAATCTCACTGGTCAGCTTGTGCTACGCGAACGAAAGCGCCCGTGTGAACGCTTGGTAGCTACTGCTGACCGATCCAATTCCTGAATGGTCGCTTTACAGTGAATTAGGTATAGAACAATAATGGTTAAGAACTACACAACAACTGGGTATTAATGAACAATAATCGAGATATCATCGCGCGTCTACGCGAGCACATTCCATCGTTCGAATGTGTGCAGGGTTGTCACGATTGTTGCGGCCCGGTAACTACTTCCTCGGAAGAAATGTCGCGCCTGCCGGTAAAAACTGACGCCGAACATGAAGCAGCATTAGATGACCTTAGGTGCGTACACCTGGGTCCAAATGGTTGCAAGGTGTACGCGGAGAGTCCATTGATCTGCCGATTGTTTGGCACAACACCACATATGCCCTGCCCAAACGGTCGTCGCCCAGAAAGCATGATTGACTCGGAAATTGAGCGTCAGGTCCATCACTACATCGCTAACACACGGCAAGTGTTGGTGTAAGTTATCAATAACGTCTTTTAACTTTAGTAGAGTGCGTCGTAGCCATAACAATCACAGCGACACGGAGCCCGCGTTCGCATTATGCCGGCTGTTGTCTATCCCGTAGAATCTCATCAGTGACATGACCGCTTTGTGTAGATAGAAGCCCGTCGTTGAACTGACAAGTGAGGTGCACTCTGGACCTAGCAGCTACCGGCCCAACATTCGGATACAGTTCGGAGTTCGGAATTCCGAAAAGATTTAAATTCTTCGACTTAGAGGCGTGCTACGGCAGGTTCGGATTAACAAAGTTCGGGAGAGGCTCGGATATGTCCTTGTGCTCAACTAACCACAAATATAGCCCTTCAACTTCTTAGGCTTAGAGAGCAATTCACAGAGTGTTCGTTGTACTCTTTATCGGGTGCTCGCGAACCAACTGCGCCACCCGCGAATTAGCACTGGGCTCAGGGTCATGAAAACTCCGCCCCCCCTTAGCCTCATGAAAAGCGATGCCCCAGCCGTCACGATGAGGCCCAGTTCCACCACCACGCTGCATCAGTCCAGCAAAACTGAAACAGATATCGGTAGCCACATTGGCACTCATGCCTAGTAATTAACACATGGTTAGTTCCTGCAGGTAAGGCGTTGGCGATATTTTGTGAGAAAGCCGTCGGTGGGTCAAAGTAACGGTACTGCTGCATACTCACAATTTCTGTGGATAACTCTGTTAGCAGGCTATGGGCATGAGCGACAGACTCCTATGTAACGGTGGCTAGCGAGGACTGGTTGATTATTGTGCGGTACGGAAAAACCACCCGAAAAGTCTTAAAATACGGAACATAACTGCATTGGCCAACTATGCTCAATAGTAGAAAGTATCTCTAAAATCCAAGCGAGGATCGGAAGCCATGCTTACCTATGAAGATTGCTGTGATCTATGCGA
>JBALWS010000135.1:0-11781 GCA_036960405.1 Halopseudomonas sp.
AAACCAGCCTTGGCTTTATGAGCGATCTGGGACTGCAAACGTTGATTGCCGCGCCGGACGATAAGTACTCGTTGATGGCGGCGACCATGGATACCGTTATCAACGTTTGTCGTGATGGCTCCGTGGTGGATTTGGATGTCGAGTTCCCCACTCAAAATGGGAAGAAGCTACTCGATTCGGATAACCCTTATCGCGCTGCGCGTGAAGCAGCATTAAGCCGGGTTGATGAGGCCTCCGGTGCAGAGGCCGAACCGGCCTGATCGATGACATTTAAACCGGAGCTTGGCTCCGGTTTTTGTAGGCAGGTGAAAAGCTTTAACGGTGCAGGCGGTGGATAATTGAATAGACAGGCCAGGCAGATCGACCGCTGGATGCAGCAGGCGGTTCAGCTTCATCAGCAAGGTAACTTGGATGGCGCTGAAAAAGGCTATCGCCAGGTGTTGGCAAAGCAAAAGCGGCATCCGGATGCGCTGCACCTGCTAGGCCTCGTTGCCCATATGCGCGGCAATTATCCGCGTGCTCTTCAGTTGATTCGCGATGCCATCAAGGTCCAAAGCGCGAACCCTGAATATCACTACAACCTGGGTAATGTCGAGAAGGCCGCGGGTCGGTTTGTTGCCTCCGTCAGAGCCTTTAAGCAGTGCTTGAAGTACGGTCCTAACCATTATCAAGCCTGTAATAACCTGGCTAACACCCTCGATTACCTTGGGCGTCCAGAAGAAGCCCAGCAGTATTATCAAAGGGCGCTTGCGATACAGCCGCACGATGGCTTAACCAACGCCAACTTTGGTCAGTCGTTGATGCAATCCGAGCAATGGCCTGAAGCGCGTAGTGTGCTAAAAAAGGCGATGTCGCTGAGTCCTGGCTACGCCGAGGTGCAAGCGTCTCTGGCACTGTTGGAGTGTCATCAAGGTAATTTCGAATTGGCTGAACAGTACAACCAAGCTGCCTTGGCGTTGAAGCAGGGTTTGCGTAAGGCGCAGGTAACAGCCGGTTACCTTAAAATGGCCCAAGGCCAACGTGGCGAAGCGCGGCGGATGTTTAATGATCTTACCGCCTCTGCAACGGGCTTTCCCGATGAGGCCAGCGAACGGCTGGCGATGCTGGAGTTTTTTGACGGCGAGCTCGAATCGGGCTTCAACCATTACGAAGGGCGGATACAGCCGCGCTACACCGATCTACCGCGTTTAACCCAAGCACCAACATCCGAGGATCGTCTGCTGGTGGTTCGGGAGCAGGGTATCGGCGATGAAATTCGTTACGCACGTTTTCTTCACTTTCTTAATGCGGCTGGTATCCAGACGGCGGTCTTGTGTGAACCTCGATTGCAGCGGCTGTTGAGCCGTTCGTTTGAGCAGCTAGATTTTATTTCCCGTGATGATTTCAAGCCAAGCACGATAAAGGATCGGTTTAGCCATGAGGTGGCGATAGCAAGCTTAGGGCAGTTTTACCCGCTACCTCCGTCCCAATCTGGCAGAGTGTCTGAGCGCGGTTTTTTGCGGCCAGACACTGAGCAGAAGGCTCATTGGGCCGACAGGCTAACCCCGTCGAAGCCGCTGCGAATCGGTTTGGCTTGGCGGGGTGCCAAGCAGGTGTCCGGTCGAAAGGACTGGTACCCGCCGCTTGAATCGCTGCTGCAAGCGCTAAGCGGGCGTGATGCCCGCGTCGTATCGCTACAGAACAGGATTACCGAGGCCGAACAGCAGCTGTTTGAGCAGTATGGCATCGAGCTGTTTATCCCCGAATCTCTTGATTTGCTCGATGACCAAGACGGTTTGGCGGCGTTGATCGCGAATATGGATCTGGTAATAGGACCCTCTTCGGCGGTGTCAGAGTTGTCCGCAGCGTTGGGTATTCCGACTTGGATCGTGACCGGGTTGCATTGCCATATGTGGTCGACGTCAGAGGCTTATCTGCAAAGGTTCTACCTGGACTGCCGGGTGTTTGCCCATGAGTTGGGTGGGGGTTGGGAAGGGACGATGAAACAGCTCGTCTTGGAACTGGATCGCTTTATCAATCAGCAGGAAGCGCAACAATGAGCACGCTGAAGTTGAGTAAAAAAGGCCGCGAACTGATCAAGATGTACGACCAGATGGCTAAACAGGGCTATGACCGGGTTGATGAGCAGCGCGTCGACGTGGCTTTTTCTGACTTCGAGCTCAGGGCCTATCGGGTACAAACCCGCGATGTCATCAAACAGTACTCTATCTCTTCGGTATTGGATTACGGCTGCGGCGGATCGGATTGGCAGGCGCTAGGGTTTGACCCCGATAGCCAGTTATCTGCCAAAGACTATTTCAAATTAAAGCAGGTGTATCGCTATGAACCTGCGCGAGATGTCGATGAGCGACGCAAGGTCGATTGCGTCGTCTGCTTTGATGTGCTGGAGCATGTCTTTGTATCGGATGTGCCCGCGGTGCTGCGGGATATCTTCTCGCATGCGACTCAGTTAGTCGTGCTGAATGTAGCTTGCTATCCCGCTGCTGCGAAGTTGCCAAATGGAGAAAATGCCCATATCACGGTTCGGCCTGCGGTCTGGTGGAAAGGGATGATCGATAGCATCGCTGCAGAATATCCCGATGTTTCGATCTATTTGCTGTGCTCAAGTGGTTGGCGGCAAAGCAATGCTTTTCCGATCTGGAGTGGCAATATGTGGCAACAGCACGGTTCCTTTGTGATCGATTTCTAAATAACGTTACCGCTTTTGTCATATCGATTTAATCATTGCGATAGATCACTAAACTGGTTACCTTAACAGCCGTTAATAACATCAAGAGAAGGACTGACGTCCTCGCCAACCTGCCGACCTGGGCAAGGTGGTTTCCGGAGCTGATACAGTACCCCGGCGATGTGGTCGAAACCGACAACCAAACAGGTGTCCCGTTTTCTTCTCAGCATTGGTAACACGTCAGTTCTCAGATAATGAGAACTTGTGATGACTACTCTTAAATTGATCGATCCCGTCGTCGAACCGCAACCCGCGCTCGTGCCACCGGCGCCGCGCCATCTGATTCACGCTAATGGCTGTCCTGTCTATGTTTGGTGGGTGCTGGGTAAGCGGCGTAATCGGACGGGACAACGTTGGAAGTGCTGGTTTGTGTACCTTGAATATCGCTGTGCTGACGGCAGCAGTGAATACGTTCAGATGAAGTTGCCTTTAGCTTGTAGCGATGATGCCGAGGTTTGGCAGCAGTTGAGTCAGGTTGATCTGCCGGGGGCTTGCGTTATGGCCAGTCGGGCCCGATTGATTCGAGGCTAAATACCTTCTGTTGCCGACCGTTTCTTGTTACGCCGTTCTTGAATCAGATCGAGCGCCGAGTGCCATATCAAGGTGGTGATAACGATTACCCCGCCGATTAATGCGTATTGGCCGGGATCTTCTCCCAGTATCAGCCAGACCAAAAAGGGTGCGCAGACCGTTTCGAGCATCAGTAGCATCGCTACTTCGGGTGCCGGCAGGTAGCGTGGTCCTTGGCTGATCAGCATGAATGAGAACGGCACGATCACCAGTCCCATCGCCAGGACTGCAATCAAGTTTGTGCCAGCCAGCGATAATGAGCTAGCAGTCAAGGTGGTGAGCAGTGCGGCAATTAATGCTGAGGCGAGATAGCCGGCCCCTAGTGCCGGCCAGATTTGCTGATGCGGCACGCTGGCCATCAGGGAAAATTCGATACCCAGTAGTACCGCAGTCATCAGCGCTAGCAGGTTTCCCGTATGGTTGCCGCTGCCGAAACCATCCGTGACCAAGATGCTGACACCCAGCAGGCAGCAGCAAATGGCAATCCAGGTTCGGGTTGCCAGCTGCTGCTGTCGGAACAGTTTGTCGTAGAAGGCCGAAAACATCGGTGCCAGAGCCAGGATGATCAGCGTATTGGCGACACTGGTTAACATCAGACTGAGCACAAAGCCGATATTGGCTGCAGCGATGATAGCAGACAGCACCCAGCCACGGCCTTGGATCTTGAGCGCCTTGATAGGGCCCTGTTGGCGTCGTGTTACTAACAAAATGGCGAGTAGTACCAATCCTGCCAGCAGGCTGCGCCAGAATACCGCGTTCCAGCTCTCCAGGCCGGATAAGCGGATCGCCAACGCATCCGGGATAAGCAGCGTGACTCCGGATAGGGTAACGAGTAAGCCTTTAGCGCGCTGAGTGAGAGGCAAACGAAAAATCCTGATGTTGATCGCGACAAGTTTGAGGCGCCGATCTTGCGGGTAGCGAGTCGCTATGTCTAGTGTTGATCTTTAGGTTTAAATTGCAAGCAGTGATCTATATCAATTTGACGGGGTTGGTTACAATATCTGGATTAACAGTGATTAGATGTTGGAGTGGTTATGTCTGAGTTGGTTGAAAAGCCCGAACGCCCTAAAGGTCACGAGTGCTGCGGCGGTGGCTGTTGCCCCTGTATTTGGGATCATTACTACGATGCGCTGGGGCGCTGGGAAGAGCAGCAGGAGCGACTACAGCAGGCCGAAACTAAAGCGGTTGTCGGCTCGTAGCGAAATATTTGTTAGCTCAAGTGGACTCCTAGGCCTCGGGTGAGTAACTGGGGTTTGAGCAGTCCTAACAATCTATCTATTCTGCAGTAGTCAGCCTGACTCTCATCGAGCATTTTTTCTGCTTGGCCGGGCATTCTATCCTAGACTATATTGACGGTGGTAAATCACAGATCGCTTTTTTTTCAACAGGTTGAGGCAGGGATCAATATGGGACGTTCTGTGTCGAAGTTGTTCGGGCTGGTTAGCTTGTTTTCATTGTTTTGTGTTGAAGCTCATGCAGACGATCCCAATGTTACGATTCGATTTGGTGGTTTCTTTGGTCGCGTAGATTCGTCCGTTGGTGCTCACATCCCTGATACAGAGATAGGCAAACGGATCGACTTTGAAACGGATCTGCATTTACAGAGCTCGCACACCACCCCAATGTTTGAATTGCACTACCAGTGGTCAGAAAACCATTCGCTGATCTTTAACTGGGTTCGGCTGCGACGCAGCGGCGTAAATCAGGTGATCAGTAGTCCTTTTGAATTGGACATCGGCGGTGACCCTGTATCGGTGCAGGCGGGTGCCGAACTATTCACTGATTTAAAAATGGATCTGTTCCAACTTGCTTACGGCTATGATTTTTTTCGAACGGATGATCTGACGGCTACCGTAACGCTAGGGGCCCATATATTTTATAATCGGGCTGAATTCAGCGGGCAAATCGGTGCTGCAACCGAGGGACATTGGACAACGTTACCTTTCGAGACGGTATCGTCAGAGGTGGCGGCGCCACTTCCCGATATAGGGTTGCAACTGCGCTGGGATGTCACGCCCGAGCTACAGTTGGGCTCTCGGCTGCAAGGTTTTGCACTCGATATTGGCAAGGTGAAAGGACATATCATCGATCTGCGGTTGGAGATGGTACAGAGTATTAATGAGCAATTTGGTTTGGGAGTGGCCTACCAGTTTTATCGCTTTAAGGTCGAATACCAGTATGACCTGAGCGGTGACCTAAATTCTGTTTTGGACTTTGACGGTCAGTACAATGGGCCAATGGTGTTTTTGCAATACCAGTTTTAATCAGAGCTAAGGAGCTTTATTTAAAACAAATCCACTTAGCCCTTCTTAATAGTCTGCTAGAAACGCAGTTCTATCCCCGCGTAATAACCGCTGAAATCGATATCAGCGAACACATCATCCAGATCGTCTACTTCTATTTTCAGTGCCCGATAACCCAGGCTCAAACTCAGATCCATCGGTAGGGTCTCGACCAGGTTGTACTTGATTGCGATACGGGTATCGGAGAAAGAGTCGCCACTGTAGCCGATGTACGAGCCCTCGGCCCATAAGCTTAGCGGTAGGCTGGGAAGGCTGATTTCGGTTGCGGCGTAGACCATTGGCACCCAGCCTTTGAAGTTATCGGTGGCGATGGTGGTGCCGTCATCGGCAGTCAGTTCGGTATCGATATATTTGGCGTTAAGGCCAAGGTCAAAGCTGAATAGGTCCAGATCGAGCAGTTCCCAGTAAACGACCACATCGGTTTGTGTCAGAGAGACATCTGAGGAGACCGTTGTGCCGCTGGTGTAGGTCGTGCCGTTCAGAGTGAAACTGCCGGTCAATGTTGTCTGGCCATCGGTATCAACCGAATCACGCCGAAGCTTGAGGTTGGGAATCAGCGGAATGGGGTGCTCAAATCCGATATAAAATCCGGTGGCGGTCTCTTCGTTATAATTGAAGGTCGCGGTGGTTTGCTGGCTATCGCCAAAGGTCCCCGTTGGGTCGACGCGCCAGCCTTCGATTCCGCCATAGATACTCAAAAAGTCGGCGTTGGCAAATTGAGGAGTCAGTAGCGCTGCCGCCAGTGCGGCCCCGGTTAAAGTCTTATGCATTTCAGCATCTTCCGTGTGATAAATAATGGCTGCCAGTGTAGAGCAAAGTAGCGTGCTTGGGGAGTGATTCGGTGTTAGGTATGACTGAGATCAACAGGTTCTGAGAGAGGAATGGGTGGGAGTGGTGCAAGGAGGCATCACCATTGGCCAAGGCCAATGCGAGCAGACAGAAACCCAGCAAGTCGATGCATATGCACCAGATTGCTGGTTGTGAAGGACAAATAGTTGGGGGGAATCTATTTGTCCAACAGGTTAGTCGTTCAGCCTAGTATGTGGTTATCTGTTAGTCGTCAAACGGGGGCGTTTTGCCTTTGGTTGTGGCGGCTTTGATGATCTCTGCCTGATGCATCATCGCCGAGTTCCAAGTCGCGACGTAGTTAAGGCCATCTTCGACGCTGTGATCACGACTGTACAGCAGCATCTCTTTAGTGCCTCTGACTGCCAGCGGTGACTTGGTCGCGATCATTGCCGCCAGTTGCTGAACTTCCGCCATCAATTGTTGCTGATCGGAAAATACGCGATTGACCAGACCAAACTTACTGGCTTCGGCTGCATCGACATTACGCCCGGTGAGAGCCAGTTCATTGGCTATGCCGCGGCCGATCAGGTGAGGCAAGCGCTGTAAGGTACCGACGTCGGCGGTGAGTGCCAGGTCCACCTCTTTGATGGAGAAGCTAGCATCGGCACTGGCATAGCGCATATCACAGCAGCAGATCATATCGATCGCCCCGCCGATGCAGACGCCATGAATGGCGGCCAGTACCGGTTTACGGCAACGTTCAATAGCGCTCAGGTTGCCCTGCAATTGTTTGATCTTGAGGCGCAGCTTTTCGCTGCTACGCTGAGGATCCGCCCCTTGGTCAGCAAAGATCTGCGACAGCATCGACAGGTCAATACCCGAACAAAAGTGTCGCCCTTCTCCGGCAAGAATAGCGACTCGCGCCTGAGGCTCAGAATCGACCCACTCAAAGCAGCTTTGTAGCTCTGACCACATCGCGGCGGTCATGGCGTTAGCCTGGTTGGGGTTGTTGAGGGTGACCGTGACGATATGGTCGGACAGCGATACGCTGAGGGTTTCGAATGAGGGGAGGCAGGGCTGGTTCATAAGAACGGTCTCTGATAGCGGGTCAATGGCTCAGCAAAACAGCCATGACTGTAGCACTAGCGGGATCGGGCATAACTATCAAAATAAACCATTTTTAGGGACAAAACTCGTCACCCGTGGTTACCGAGGTGATGATGGATATTCAGTGGTTTGGGTTAAAAGCGAAACGCGATGCCTGCGTTGACTTGATACTGGGTAAATAACCCACCGTTGATCTGGACGTTACAACCTCCACTGCAGATGATTTTAGTGTCGCCACCGATGAGGGTGCCGTAACCGCGCAGTTCGCCGCGCAGGCTGAGGCTTTCGGTTAGCATCAGGTTTACACCGACGCCAAGGTTAAGTGATGGGCGTAGCATGCTATCGCCGTCTTCTACTCGGGGATCGATCCATGATAGTCCCAGGCCGCCCGCAACATAGGGTGATAGCTTTTCACGACCATTGAAGAAATAGTTACCGCCGAAGTGCAGGTATTGGATACGTATATCGAACAGCGGGCTCGATGTGAGTCCTTCGTCGGCACTCAATTGCGAGCTTTGATAGCTATAGAGCAGTTCGTACTGCTTATCGGGAGTGCTATCGAATGCGGCGATAATCCCCATCGAATTGGAACTGCTTACTTTGATCTTGGTGCCGGTGATGCTGTCTTCTAATTGCCCGCCGCCGGTGTAGCCCCAAAGAGGGATCAGCTCAACCGCAAAAGCGGCGTTGGGTAGCGTGGTGAGAACAGCTATCAGGGCTAAAACGTGCCGATTAATCATCGATCAATCCCAGTAAGTGGCAGAAAAAGGCGATCTGTTAGGCCGGTTCGCAGACACCGTGTCACTATTCAGCGATCGGAGTAGTTTGTCGGCGCTATAAGACGTTTTCAGCTTAGACCAATACCGCTAGGAGTTTGCAAATTATTGTTTTTGCTAGATTGTGTTGCTAGTCCTCAAGCGCCAGTCGGGGCAGGGGAAGGCTCGAGTTGTGGTGCTAGGCTATACAGGTGGCGACGATCTTTATAGATGTAGACGCGATCGTCGCGTGGCTCTATCTGCCATCTGTCCGGGGTTTCAACCAGGGTTAGCAGCAGTGCCTTGGGGTCAAGGGCTTGGTTGCTTTGGTTGCACTCGTCGGGGCTGTCGCAGCGCAGGTCGTGAAACTGTCGATTGGCGAGTAAGCGGCAAACACTGTGTCGGTCCCAGAAGGCAGGCGGCTTGTCTAAAGGATCCAAAAGCCCCAAAAAAGCGGGCGAAACAACGGCTCGCTCTTTGGCGAAAAACTTTCGAATGTTGACGTCGCGGCGTAATCCTAGCAGTGCGTTGTCGCGTGCGTTCCCTTCAAAATCTTGGCTCTGCAGCAGTTCGAGCATCCGGGGCAAGTTAAACTCACAGGCTTTGATGAACTGCCAGGCCGGCGCAATACTGTGGCGCGAACCGATGCTGTATTTGATCGCTTGTTGGCCGTGGCGGACCTGCTGGTTCAGGAGTGTGATAATCAGATGGCTGGTTTGAAAATCTACCAGTGCGTCCGGGACAGCGGTAAAGCAATAGGGGCGTTCGCGACGGCAGAATTCGATCCACTGCTGGCGGTTGTCGAGGCTATCAAGAACGCGGATGATCATGGGTAAGAGCGAAGCTCAGTGGCTGTTATGCTGAAAGAGGCCCTCTATCTTACTGTTTGAAGCGGCTATAATCAGCCTCTTTTTTGTTGCTTGAGAGGTCGATGTCGATGAAGTTGTTGAACCGTTCTGGGTTGATGTTACAACCTTGTCAGCCGTATCTTGATTGGATCAATGATCTGCCTACCGAGGTCAGCGAGTTGGAGCAGCCTCTAGCGCCTGGAGCGCTGGATGGAGAGTCCCGAGTTTACCTGATTGCCGAGTTTGAGCCCGACCAGTCGCTTGGCAGTCTGTTGTCGGAACAGTGGCAGGCGTTGTTTGAAAATGAACTCTCAGCCTGGGATGAGCTGGGGTTGCATTGGCCCGAGGCCATGAGCCAGGAGTTGCTGCAGCGGTGGTTTGAGATTAAACCGCTAGCGTTGGCTTTTGATGCCGAAACGCAACCGTTGATGACTGCAACGCTGTAGATCGAGCATCAACATGGGGTGGCTGCGTTGGGGGCGCAGGGGTCGCTACTGAAGTGGAGTATCATTAGACCTAGGTCTAATGATATAAAGCGGCACTGACTTTTTGAAACAGGATCGCTAGCTATGTCGTATCCTACCGATCAATCCACAGATATGTTGGATAAGGTGGTTCAATCCGGACCGATCAAAGCTGGGCTAAACCAGCTGACGGTCCACCCGTTACGGGATGATCTCTACAACGAGCTGCATAGTCGGCCGTTTCACGCCTTTACCGCGCCGGCGCAGTTAACTCACATCGCTATACAACACGGCGGAGGGATGAAACAGCAGGAGATCGAACTGCTGACCGCCCTGTGTGATCGTTATCAGATCACTGCTCCCACCGCCAATATGCCCTGTTTTCAACAGGATTTTGGCTTGTTCGAGCTGCGCTGGGAGCGGCATAACGAGTTTTCCGGTTATACCTTTATCCGCAAGGGCGCGCGTGAAGCTAATCCGTTCGTCAATAATGCCGTCGACCTGATTCCGCAACAGTGGTTGGACCAGCTACCGGGTAAAGTTGTGGCGGCGTTTCATCTGCTACTCGAAGACGCGGTGGAGCAGCCTGAGCCCGCTGTCGAAACGGTAGCGAGTTATTTTGAGAACCTGCGCTTGGTAGGGTCGCAACCGGCTAACGGTAAAGCGTCGGTATGGACCACGTTTCGGCTGCATAGCGATGGCTTCGGCCGCTTTGTGTTGTACAACCACGGTTTGAGCGAATCGCAGCTGGGGCGTATGGCGCAGCGCTTTATCGAACTCGAAACTTACCGCTTGATGGCCACGCTTGGATTACCGCTGGCGCGTGAGATCTCGCCGCAGTTGAATGAGCTGGACCAGCAGCTTAAGGATGTCACCCAGGCGATTGCCCAGTTGGAAACCGCCGCAGGCGAGCGTGACCTGCTTGATACTTTGTCGGCGATGGCGGCCAAGGTGGAAGCATTTCGGGCCCGCAGTAACTATCGCTTTTCGGCCAGCACCGCTTATTACCAGGTGGTGCAGCAGCGCTTGGAAGTGCTGCGTGAGCGCGAGCGCGAAGTCGCCGGACACCTGACTCTGAATGAATTTTTGGTAAGGCGGTTGACTCCTGCGGTGCGGACCTGCGAGGTGACAGGTGCGTTGTTGGATGACCTGTCGACCCGGATCGACCGTGCCAGTCGGTTACTGCGGACTCGGGTGCAGCTCACGCTGGAGGAGCAGAACCAAGAGCTGATGACGTCATTAAACCGGCGCAGTCAGATCCAACTCCGGATGCAGCAAACGGTCGAAGGATTATCGGTGGTTGCGATCAGCTACTACCTGATCAGTATCTTTAAGCTGGGCTTTGAAACCCTGTATGAACTCGGTATCCCGCTAAATAAAGACCTGGCTACGGCTGCGTCGATTCCGCTGGTGATGCTGGTGATTTGGGCGGTGACGAAACGGATACATCACCATTTTAATAAGCTTGAAAAGGCTCAGAAGCAGCCTAAAATCAAACGCTGATATCAGGCTCTACGGCAAATTAGGTGTAACTTCATGCAAGCGATTATCGAACAGAAGCTCAAACAAGGCCTCAATACGGTTCATTTGATTATCGAAAACGAAAGCCACCTCCATAGCGGGCCGGTGACCGACAGTCATTTCAAAGTGGCGGTGGTATCCGATGACTTTATCGGCAAGCGACCCGTGGCGCGGCATCAGATGGTGTACGGCTTACTGGCAGAAGAGATGGCGGGTGCCATCCACGCGTTGGTGATTCATCCCTATACCACCGAAGAGTGGCAGCAAAACGGTGGTGATGTGCCGGTATCGGCTCCTTGTCGGGGCAGCATCAAAAAGTAACAATGGCGATGGTCAGTCTAGAGGCGCTAGGTCGGAGTGATTCCGCGGGTCTTTTTTTGTCCGCTAAGCGGCTGATTTGATCGCTTTTTGACCGGTTATTGCCGACATCGTTTTTTTTATAGAAATGGGTTTGACACCGGGGGCAAAACGCGTAAAATTCGCTGCTCTTGATTCAGGGCGTGTAGCTCAGTTGGGAGAGCGCCACCCTTACAAGGTGGATGTCGGCGGTTCGAACCCGTCCACGCCCACCACTATCAGCCCGGATCGATCTGTTCGATTTAGGCACCCGCTGCGGAGCGGTAGTTCAGTTGGTTAGAATACCGGCCTGTCACGCCGGGGGTCGCGGGTTCGAGTCCCGTCCGTTCCGCCACTTTC
>JBALWS010000136.1:0-11706 GCA_036960405.1 Halopseudomonas sp.
TCGCTGTGCTCGGACTGTCACCACTGCGCGGCGCCAGCCCGTTAACGCGGCGTTAGGCATCAATAGTATGAGTAATATGAATATAGTTATGATGCTTAAAAATGAGAAAGCAACAGTCCCGGAATGCTGTTGTGAAGATATGGCTGAGGCACTAAAAGATCATGAGCACCCACTATATTACAGCGGTGCCTATCAAGAATTTGGTCTTCTACTTTCAAGTGAATTTGAGCACAGCGTGTTAAATTATTGCTTATGGTGTGGCTCAAAACTTCCTGATTCACGTCGTGATGAGTGGTTTGATAAATTAGAAGTCATGGGCATTGATCCATGGGAGCATGATATACCAATCCACTTTTTAAATTCTTCATGGTGGTCAAATGCCTAACAAGGCAATCAACTGCCGCCAGCAAGCTGGCTCGGAACTCCAAACTGCTGCGCAGTTTTCCGTCCCGTTATTGCGGCGTTAGTTGCCTTGGTTCGGCTCAGGGTTGTGCCAACCTGAAAGCCCGTGCAAACTGCCAGGGTGCAACATTGCAGTACAAGGAGGTCTGCCAGTCATTGCTTCATTTCTGGGGCAGTTCTCCGAAAGAATCATCAAATTGAAAGTCTGTGGTTTCGGTCGGTGTTCCGGTCTTAAATCGCAGCAATAGAAAATATCGTGTCGTGGTCAAAGGCGTAGGCTGAAGTCACGGCGTAATAGGGAAGTACGGCATTGCTTGTGGCAGCTAACAAAGCGTTCAACTATAAGCCCAGCTGCGCTGTGCTCGGACTGTCGCCACTGCGCGGCGCCAGCCCGTTAACGCGGCGTTATGTTTTTGATAGGAATCAGCTTGAGATCAAATAATTTGTATTTGTTGGAATAATCATCATGAATGGAGTCGTTTTTATTATTTTGCTGCTGGTTGGTTTGCCTTTAGCAATCATTGGTCTTGGAGAAATTCTGGATCGGATCAGGATGAATCCTGTAATTCCTGGATGGCTTATTGTTCTTATTTTCTCAATAGCAGCACCACTCTTATATATTCTGGGTGTGACGTTTATTGAAGATAGCGTCGAATTAGAATTTGTTGGCACGGTTATTTTTATTGTTCTGGGTGTTGCGGTGTTAGGAGGAATTTTTGCCTTCTTACGCCCTCATCTGAGAATTGGACGCAGCTCATCCCACGATAACTGGGGTGAAGGCGGTAGTGGGGGATGCGGCGATGGAGACGATTAATTGTCGCTGGTATGGAAAACATAACAAGGCAATCAACTGCCGCCAGCAAGCTGGCCTGGAACTCCAAACTGCTGCGCAGTTTTCCGTCCCGTTAACGCGGCGTTAGGCGTTAATTTATGAATATCACTCTAAGGCTAAGATTCTTGATACTGGGTTTTTCCGCTTTATTTTTGGTTGGTTGTGCGCCCTATATTAATTCATATTACCTACCAGATGCTGATGAAGGATACTTGAACGGTCATTCCAAGCGGACATCTGATGAGCCGCTATGGATACTTGAGCGAGGCGGTGCAACGTTCTACTTCTCCGCAAGTCGAGAAGGCACTGAAATCACAGTTTTCAAACTTAATATTCAGCCACTTCGTTTGCCTGGAGAGATAAGTCTTTGGGCCAAGAAAAGGGAAGAGGCAAAAGCGGCGGTGATTCCAATCACCGTTGATTTAACAAAGCTGAACAAAGGTGCATTGGTTAACCTAAACGGAAGCAAGCTGAACACGGATAATGTTCGTATTATAAAGGGCCAATACGGCACCAATAATCGTTCCTCTGTTGAGGCTTCGACTAATGAAATACATTTGTCTGTAGATCACTATCTAGAGTTAAGTGCTTTCTATAAAGGTGGTGAGTCTAATATTTATGTGGTGGAGTGGCCTGCAACACTCATCAACGGTAGTCTGGTGCAGGTTCCACCAGTGCGGTTTGAATGGAAGAGCGGCGTACAGGTTCAGTTTGTAAATGGCTAGTTTGTATTCGCCTAACAAGGCAGTCAACTTTCGCCAGCAAGCTGGCTTGGAACTCCAAACCGCTGCGCGGTTTTCCGTCCCGTTACTGCGGCGTTAGGCGCAAATACAGTTTAGCAATCTGCCTTATACAAATATGGAGGCATAACATGGCAAAGGTCAAACATCGAGTCGGTATTGCTGGCTCAATTGATAAAATATTCAATGCTCTCACAACCGATACTGGTCTCGCTGGTTGGTGGGCATCATCGGCTATTGTCAACGCGGAAGTTGGAGGGAAAGTTAATCTGACATTTGACGGGCTAGCAGTTTTGAGATTTCAATATGTAGAAATTCAACCACATAAACTGGTAAGCATAAAATGCTTAGCTGGACCAGGTCCTTGGCAAGATTCCGAAATTAGGTTCGAATTGGAGCGAGCCGATCATCAAGTATTCGTATCACTAACTCATGACAATTCGGCATCTAGTGAAGATGACTTCCTATACTTTAGTACCAAGTGGACGTGCTATTTGCTTAGTCTTAGAGATTTAATTGAAACAGGTAATGGTAGACCTTATCCCAACGATATAAAAATACATGTTGGAGACTAATGCGCCTAACAATTGCTTGAAGCGGACCCAGCATTAAGCAGGCGTTAGGCATCTCAAGGAGGAAGCGTGTACCGAGTAACAATGCAGTACCCTCATCATTCACATGATGAATTTGAAGTGCTGGACGAGAATGCAGATGGAGCAGCTCTTTCCTACTTTGATCAGATAGATTGGCCTTCAGAAGTAAAGAAAGCAGATTCAAAAGGTATCCCCAACTCTGGTGCTCGAAACAAAAGAAAAAGAACTGTTCTGGGTATCTGCCTATGAGGACGAGGGGACACTGAACTACATTGCCGACTGGAGCTATCCAGGAGAAGAAACTTCATTCTTTGGCTTTTTCAAGCGTCAGAATACAGTGACCCACGACTCACAATCGCTGTCAAAAGAGAGAGCAAGACTGGCGCTATCTTTGTTCTTAGAGAACAAGGCACAGGAGCTAAAAGAGCTGTTGAGAAAATATGCCTAACAAGTGGGTCAAGGGCGCTGCTTCGGAGCTGGGAACTCCGCAAGCTTCGCTCGCGGCGTCCCCTTACCCAAAGCGTTATGCCGAAGAGAATCTAATTTGATGCCTGTACCCGATCCAGCGAGAATCATGACATTTGCAACGCCGAAAGATCTCGGCCAGTGGCTCAAGGTGAATCACGCCACCGAAAGTGAGCTATGGGTGAAGATATTCAAGAAAAAGACTGGGATTCAGAGCGTGACTTGGGATGATGTCGTGATTGAGGCTCTGTGCTGGGGTTGGATAGACGGCATTAAGAAGTCAATTGATAACCAAGCCTATCTTCAGCGCATAACTCCCAGAAAAGCACGAAGCAACTGGTCCAAAAGGAACACAGAGCATGCGGAACGTTTGATAAGTGAGGGCCGGATGATGGAATCAGGGCTCGTGCATGTTCGTGCTGCGAAAGCTGACGGTCGTTGGGAAAACGCCTATGTGGTAAGTGAAATGGAAGTGCCCGCGGATTTCCTTGCAGCACTGGAGAATAAGCCGAAGGCGAAGCAGTTTTTTGAAACGCTCAATAAATCGAGTCGTTATGCCATCGCGTACGGGTTAACAAGTGCGAAGAAACCAGAAACCAGACAAAGGCGGTTTGCAAAATTCATGAACATGCTTGTTCACGAAGAAAAGCCTAAATAAGTGGAATACGGCATAACAACAAGAGGTGGCGCACGCGAACTGATTGATATTCGCCCAAATCAGAGATAGCATTGGCTGTTATAAGTATATAGCTATTAGTTATTAACGGTTGCCAGTTACAGCCAAAAGTGTACCTGTTACTTGAGATCTGGTGGAAAGCACGAAACAAGGAACCGCGGCCATGCTCAAGCGATATCTTCCTTTTTTAGAATGGATCGGCGGCTATAACCGTGACACGCTGGGCTGCGATCTCGTGGCAGCCATCATTGTTACCATCATGTTGATTCCGCAGTCCTTAGCCTATGCTCTGTTAGCAGGACTACCAGCGGAGGTGGGGCTGTATGCCAGTATATTGCCGCTAGTGGCTTATGCGCTCTTTGGTACCAGTCGCACTCTAGCGGTTGGTCCGGTCGCTGTGATCTCTCTGATGACCGCCGCAGCCCTAGGCAACCTTGCCCTACAAACTAGCGCCGAGTACCTTGCCGCAGCCATCACTCTGGCCTTTCTCTCCGGGATGATGCTGATCCTGATGGGGGTCTTTCGTTTGGGCCTGTGCGCCAACTTTCTTAGCCACCCAGTCATATCCGGATTTATTACTGCGTCTGGGATTCTCATTGCGGCCAGCCAACTGAAGCATATTCTCGGCGTTGAGGCCTATGGCCACAATTTAGTTGATATCGCCTACTCGCTCTGGCAACAACGGGAGACAGCAAACCTCATTACGCTGGCCTTGGGGCTGACAACCACGGTGTTTCTGTTCTGGGTAAGAAAACAGCTTAAGCCAATGCTTCAAGGCTTCGGTATGAGCGAACACCTAGCGGATATCGTGGCTAAGACAGGGCCCGTTCTGGCCGTTATGATCACCATACTGCTGACCTGGGGCCTTGATCTGATCCTGATCGGAGTCAAGGTTGTCGGGGCGGTACCGACAGGCCTGCCTGGCCTGAGTCTGCCTGCCTGGGACCTCGGTCTTTGGCAGCAGCTCCTGACATCTGCTCTTCTTATCAGCATCGTCGGTTATGTTGAATCGGTTTCGGTGGCCCAGACGTTGGCTGCGAAGCGCCGTCAGCGGATCAAACCGAACCAGGAGTTGATTGGGCTAGGCACAGCCAACATTGCCGCATCTCTTTCCGGTGGTTTTCCCGTCACCGGCGGCTTCTCGCGCTCCGTGGTTAACTTTGATGCGGGCGCTGAGACACCTGCAGCCGGCGTCTTCACTGCGGTAGGCATAGCTCTCGCGGCCCTGTTTTTAACACCACTGATCTTTTTTCTTCCGCAGGCAACGCTGGCGGCGACCATCATTGTGGCAGTGCTGTCACTGGTTAATCTGGGCGTCATCAGACGTACCTGGAACTACTCCAAGAGTGATTTTGCGGCGATGCTTGCTACGATCGTGCTGACGCTGCTGGTTGGGGTTGAAGTGGGTATTATGGCGGGTGTGGTGCTGTCGATCATGTTGCACCTGTATCGCACCAGCAGGCCTCACAGTGCGCTAGTCGGTCGCGTGCCGGGCACGGAACATTTCAGAAATGTGGATCGTCATGACGTAGAAACCGATGCTTGCATCATCACCCTGCGGGTCGATGAAAGCCTGTATTTTGCCAATGCCCGCTATTTGGAAGACCGGGTCTATGATCTGATCATGCAGAACCAACAAGCGCGGCATGTGGTTTTAATGTGCCCGGCAGTTAATCTGATTGATGCATCCGCACTCGAGAGTCTGGAAACAATTAACCGGCGCCTGTCAGATAGCGGTGTCAGGCTGCACCTGTCAGAGGTCAAAGGCCCTGTGATGGACCAGCTTAAGCGCAGCGATTTCCTCGATGAGCTGTCGGGACAAGTTTTTTTGAGCCAGTACGACGCCTGGACGAAGCTGCGTTACATTGCGCCCAGCTAGGCTATCCCGAACCAGAGCACAGTGTGTGCTCATTAGCTTTGTGTAATCTATCGCGTTGGAGGGGCTCAGCCTTGCTGGATAAGCTTTATCAGCAAGAAGAGAAAGAACTAAACCCCAGCAGATGATTACGGTTGTGGAAGATAACTCCCGGTGGCCAAGTGATGGTTTAGTCCAAGACCAGACAATGATTACAACAACCGTTGTAGGCCATAAAACTGTCTCAAACTGTCCGCATCATGTAGCTCTCGGCCCATACTGAGCACAGTTTGCTTGAGTTGCGCAACCTGCTCAGCATTGCTGCTGGCCTGGCTACCATCGCTACGCAGCAGGTTGTTTTCGAATCCGACTCTGGCGTCTCCGCCTAAACTGCAGGCAGCAGCCAAGCATTGTTGCTCCTGCTGGCCAAAGGCACACAGGGCCCAGGGAGCTGTGGACGTGGCCCGTTCGGTAATACGTTGTAGGAAGGGCAACAGTTCTTGTGGTGAGGATTGCTGATCCTGGCTGTAGCGGCCGAGTACAAACAGCAGGTGGTGGCCATCGGCAGGCAGCACACCCTGATCCAGCAACGCAAAATAGCGAGTCAGATCGTCGGCGCTATAGAGGATGTATTGCGCCAGAATGCCTTGATTGCGTACCCAGCCAAAAAACTCTGCGCCGCGATCTAGCCAGGTCTCATCGGGGACCAACTCGCGCAATGCAAACGAGGCCGCTTCCGGCTGCAACTCCCGAATCAGCTGCATCTGTTGTTCCGGCTGGTAGATTCCCACCGCTTCGGTGGTCAACTGAACGACGATCTGATCGCCGAGCTGATCGTTGACCTGTTGCAGCATGGCGGCGTTATCGGCAATGGCTAGGCTATGGCGTCCCGCGCTGTCACGTGCGTGCAGGTGAACCATGGCCGCACCAGCTGCAGCACAGGCGGCAACTTCATCGACCATCTCAGCAGGCGTGATCGGCAGCGCCGGGTGATCCGCTTTGGTTCGGCGGGCACCGTTGGGCGCGACGATGATTAAGCTGGGAGTTTGCATCACGAAGTCTCTTGGTTTAGCGAATTGAACACCTGGTCAAAGGTTAGCGCCAGTTTGTCGACCAGCTCATCAAGCTGGCTATCGGTGATGATATAGGGCGGTGCCAACAGTACGTGATGGCCCTGCACACCGTCGATGGTGCCGCCCATCGGGTAACACATCAAGCCAGCATCCATTGCTGTCTGTTTAATTTTAGTGGCTAGTGTTGTTTCGGGTGCAAAGGGCTGCTTGCTGGTGCGGTCTTGGACTAGCTCCAGGCCGAGGAACAGTCCTCTACCGCGGATATCGCCGACATACGGATGCTCAGCGAACTGTTGCTTCAGCCGCGTTTGCAATGCTTGTCCTTGCTGGTTGACCCTGGCGAGCAGATCATCCTGCTCGATGGTCTGCAGTACCGCCAAGGCGGCGGCTGAGGCTGTCGCGTGGCCCATATACGTATGACCGTGTTGGAAAAAACCGCTGCCTCCGGCCACGGCCTGGTAGATGCGTGAGCTGGCGATCATGGCGCCGATCGGCTGGTAGCCAGCCCCCAGCCCTTTGGCGATAGTGACGATGTCGGCTTGGATATTATCGTGCTCTTGGGCGAAAAAGGTGCCGGTGCGGCCCATCCCGCACATCACTTCGTCGAGGATCAGCAATACCCCGTACTGGTCGCAGATCTCACGGATTCGTTTGAAGTAGCCCTCAACCGCTGGCACCGCTCCCGCTGTGGCGCCGACCACCGGCTCGGCGATAAACGCCAGTACCGTGTCTGGGCCCAGTTCGAGTAGTTTTTGTTCCAACTCGTTGGCGACACGCTGGCCGTATTGATACTCGCTTTCGCCAGGTTGTAGATCGCGGTAAGCGAAGCAGGCGGAGATATGCTCGCTACTATTTAGGATCGGGTCGAATGGCGCTCGACGCCATTGATTGCCGCCTACCCCTAAAGCACCCAGGGTGTTGCCGTGGTAGCTCTGGCGGCGGGAGATAAAGCGGCAGCGTTGGCTCTGACCGATCTCCAGAAAATACTGTCGTGCCAGCTTCAGCGCCGACTCCACCGCTTCTGAGCCGCCGCTAACTAGGTAAACATGATTGAGGTCGCCAGGAGCTTTAGCGGCCAGCAGTTCGGCCAGTTGCTCGCAGGGTTCGGAGGTGAAGAAACCGCTGTGGGCATAAGCCAGCTGCTCGACCTGCTGGATGATGGCTTGGCGCACCCGTGGGTGGCTGTGACCCAAGCAGGAAACCGCAGCGCCACCGCTGGCATCCAGATAGGCTTTGCCCGCCTGGTCGTAAAGGTAAACGCCTTCTCCCCGTACTGCAGTAGGGAGTTGACTGTGGCAGTGACGATGGAATACCTGGCTCATAATAGGTCTCTGACTCTTGAGAGTAAACGGAGCTAAAGGCACCGCTAATTAAGGCGATTAGACGCCGCTTTATCGAGGGTGGCAAACGAGTTATTCTGCGTAGGTATGAGTAAAAGGAATACCGCTATCAAAATCACCGGTAACGTTTATGCAGCGTGATCTTCCCTCCATGGCCGCTTTGAAAGCTTTTGAAGCGGCAGCACGCTGTTTGAGTTTTTCCCGAGCTGCTGAGGAGCTCTGTCTGACTCAGGGGGCGGTCAGCAAACAGGTACAACAACTCGAGCAGTATTTGGATCAGAGTCTGTTCGAGCGGCTGCCAAGCGGCATTCGACTGACCTCCGCCGGTGAACGCTACTACCCACCGGTTTGCCAGTCGCTCGATATCATTCAGTCCAGCACGGCGCAGTTAAAGCAGACTGCAAAAAATAGCGCCGTGGTGGCGCTGGATATATCGCCGTCGCTGAGTTCACTGTGGTTGATTCCCAGGCTGGCCGAATTCAGCGCCGAACACCCCGATATTCATCTAGATATCCGAGCCGGTGATGGTTATGTCAATTCAAAAACACTCGATGCTGACATCGCCATCCGCTGTTTGCCGTTGGGGGATTATGCTGACAGTTATCTGTTGGCGGAGGAGCGGCTGTTATTGATCGCCAATGCACAGCAGCAACAACAGTCGCCGCTATTAGGTAGCGCTGATCTTGCCCGGCAGACACTGATTCCCCACTTAACCCGTCCCCAGCTATGGTCCTCGTTACTCGCCGAGCAGTTTGTAGAGGCTCCGTCGACGCTTCGCTTTGGCGCAGGTTTTGAGCATTTCTATATGACCTTGGAGGCGGTGCTACACGGCATGGGGTTAGGTCTGATTCCTGACTTTATGGCGGCCCCGGCGCTGTCTCGTGGAGATATTGTTAATCCATTGAATAGCCGCTTTACCAGTCATTACGGTTACTACTTGGTTACCCCTGCCCATAAGGCACTGCTCGAAAAGAACAGCTTGGTATGCCGTTGGTTGATCGCGAAGTTTTCCAGTAATACATCCTGATAGAGGGTGTTAGGGTTTGTTCTGTGTGGATATGTTGCGGGTCGATCGGCTTGGAACCCTTGGTCTTATTGCCTGAATAATTCCTCAGCGTTACCTCTAACGTGGCGTACTTGGGAGGTGATTACACGTCCTTGTGTTCTTTTGAGAAACTGCCGGCTATGAGCTCGGCAGCAATTGCTCGGGCATATAACGATTTAATGCGGCTGACTGGATTAACTGCATCGCCTGCTCGATATCGGGTGAGAAGTAGCGGTCTTTGTCGTAGAACGGCACCACCTTGCGTAGCTCGGCTTTGGCTTTTTCGAGTCGAGGGGACGATTCGAGCGGGGCGCGAAAATCTATTCCCTGACAGGCGGCCAGTAGTTCGACGGCGACGACGCCGGCGCTGTTGTCGGCCATATCTTTGAGTCGGCGGCTGGCGAAGGTGGCCATCGACACATGGTCTTCCTGGTTGGCGGAGGTGGGCAGGCTATCGACCGAAGCGGGGTGGGCCAGGGTTTTGTTCTCCGAGGCCAGTGCTGCGCCGGTGACTTGGGCGATCATAAAGCCGGAGTTGACGCCGCCGTTATCGACTAGAAACGGCGGCAACTTGCTCAGGTTGGAGTCGATCAGCAGTGCCATCCGGCGCTCGGATAGCGAGCCGATCTCGGCAATGGCAATGGCCAGATTGTCGGCCACGATCGCAACCGGTTCGGCGTGGAAGTTACCCGCAGAGATAAACGAGTCGTCTTCGGTGAACACCAGTGGATTGTCGGATACCGCGTTGGCTTCGATCAGCAGTACCTGGGCGGCGTGGCGGATCTGGTCCAGACAGGCGCCCATTACTTGCGGCTGACAACGTAGCGAGTAGGGGTCTTGGACCTTTTCACAGCCATCGTGCGAGTTACCGATCTCGGACTGTTCACCGAGCAGATGGCGGTAGGCGGCAGCGGCGTCGATCTGACCTCGTTGGCCTCGTACTGCGTGCACCCGAGGGTCGAACGGATGACGGCTGCCCAGAGCCGCTTCGACCGATAGGGCGCCTGAAACGGTGGCGGCGGCGTAAACATCTTCGGCGGCAAACAGCCCCTGCAGCGCAAAGGCGGTCGATGCCTGGGTGCCGTTAAGCAGTGCCAGTCCCTCTTTGGGAGCCAGCGTAATCGGCGCTAAGCCCGCCAGTTTGAGGGCTTGCGCACCAGAGATCCGTTCGCCGTTGTGGGTGGCTTCGCCTTCGCCCAGCAGTACTGCGCTCATATGCGCCAGCGGTGCCAGGTCGCCCGAAGCGCCGACCGAGCCTTTTTGCGGTACGCAGGGGTAAACCTGGGCGTTGACCAAGGTTATCAGCGCGTCGATTACCTCGAGCCGAATACCCGAGTAGCCGCGTGCCAGCGAGTTGATTTTCAGCGTCATCATCAGTCTTACTGTGGACTCGCTCATCAGTGCGCCGATTCCGGCTGCGTGTGACAACACGATGCTGCGCTGGAGCAGTTCCAGGTCTTCGGCGGCGATCCGGGTGTTGGCGAGTAAACCAAAGCCGGTATTGATGCCGTACACGGTCCTATTTTCTTCGATCACGCGCGATACCGCGTCGCTACTGGCGTGGATCGATGGGTGACAGCTGGCGTTGAGCGACAACTCAACCGCTTGGTTATTGATCTGGCGAAGTTGGGCTAGGGTCAGCAGGCCGGGGTTGATACAGAGTTTAAACATGGTTGTTACCTTATAAAGTGCCCAAACTGAGCACTTAAAACAGTTACCGATACACATTCACGGAGGTGGCGTGGGTTAGCCGGCCTCAGATCTGGCACTGGTCGCTTAGGGATTGAGCATAGGCAGGTCTAGCCCTTGCTCTTGGGCACAATCGATCGCGACCTGGTAGCCGGCGTCGGCATGGCGCATCACCCCGGTGGCCGGGTCGTTGTGCAGCACTCGGCCAAGCCGCTTGGCGGCCGCATCGCTGCCGTCGGCCACGATCACTACCCCTGCGTGTTGACTAAAGCCCATTCCCACGCCGCCACCGTGGTGCAACGACACCCAGGTTGCACCGCCTGCGGTACTGAGCAGTGCGTTGAGCAGTGGCCAATCGGACACCGCATCGGAGCCGTCCAGCATCGCTTCTGTTTCACGGTTGGGACTGGCTACCGAACCCGAGTCCAGGTGATCCCGACCGATCACGATCGGCGCCTTGAGTTCACCGCTTTTAACCATCTCGTTGAAGGCCAGGGCCAGTCGCGCTCGATCTTTGAGCCCGACCCAGCAGATCCGTGCGGGCAAGCCTTGGAACTCGATACGTTGACGGGCCATGTCGAGCCAGTTGTGCAGTTGTGGGGCATCGGGGATCAGCTGCTTGACCTTTTGGTCGGTCTTGTAGATATCTTCCGGATCGCCCGATAGCGCGACCCAGCGGAACGGGCCGATACCTTCGCAAAATAGCGGCCGAATGTAAGCGGGGACGAAACCGGGGAAATCAAACGCGTTATCGACCCCTTTTTCCAGTGCCATCTGGCGGATGTTGTTGCCGTAGTCGGTGGTGGCCGCGCCGCGTTTTTGCAGCGTCAGCATCGCCCGTACCTGGATCGCCATCGAGGTTTTGGCTGCGTCAACGACAGCTGCTTCGTCGGTCTGGCGCATTTCGGCGGCGTGCGCCATGGTCCAGTCTTTGGGTAGGTAACCGTTGAGGGGATCGTGGGCGCTGGTCTGATCGGTGACCACATCGGGTACCAC
>JBALWS010000137.1:0-11661 GCA_036960405.1 Halopseudomonas sp.
CCAACCACATGATGAACTCCGGACCTTGGGCACCTGCGATCTCGATCAGATCCCTGATGGAATAATGCAACAGCTCTTCGGGCTGATTGACTAGCTTATCCATACACATCAGGTCGAACTCTTTATTGATAAAGCCGGCGCGCGCTCCGTCCAGCTGATGCGATAGCCCGCCCGTACCAAAGATTACAACCTTCAGATCTTGATCAAAAGATTCAATCGCTTTGCCGATTGATTTTCCGAGTTCAAAGCAGCGTTTAGGTGATGGCATAGGGTGCTGTTCACAGTTGATGCACACCGGAATAACCTTCATATGACCATAGTTGTTGCCGGGCCACATCAGCTGAAGGGGGACGGTCAGGCCGTGGTCGACACGCATCTCCTGACAGATCGTAATATCAAACTCATCTTCAACCAGTTCATTACAGATATGCCAGGACAGATCTTCGTGGCCGTTCACCGGTGGTATGGTTTTGATGCCCCAACCTTCATCCGCATTGTGGTATTGGGCAGCGGCACCGATGGCGAACGTGGGCTTTTTGTCGATAAAAAACTCCAGGCCATGGTCGTTGTAAAATACCACAGCAACGTCGGGTTGCTCTTTCTCCAACCAGGCGTGAATGGGCGGGTAGCCATCAAAGAAAGGTTTCCAGTAAGGGGTTTGTTGCTGGCCATTTTCGATGGCGTTACCGATAGCAGGAATATGTGATGTGGTGATTCCACCAATGATTTTTGCCATGATTATTCTCCTGCCTTTTGTAGCATCGCTTTGAATTCTTCAACGGTTTTACCGGTTTGAATGGCACCAATGTCCTGCATGTTTAGTCCCAGCATGCCGACGAATTTAGCCAGGTAATAGATACTGCCTCCCAATTTCAACAGGCCAAGTACATCACGGTCGGCGATGGCTTTTTTCTGTTCTTCGGTAACGCCATATTTGTCGCAGTAGGCCATTTCGTCTTTGTTGAATTCATCACGAGCAGGCTGTTCATTTAATGAATAACACATCTTGTTAAGGCCATAGGCCTTGCGCGCCATTTTACCGTCAAACAGAATGGTTCCGGGAATCGGCGTTGGGTTATCTAGATAAGACATAGGGCACCTGTTCAAGACCAGTAGAGTCGGGTTGGGTTATCGATTAGCAGAGTTTGCTGCAGAGTTGCCGTGTTGGCTATCTGGGGGATAACGTCAACGAGTTTGCCGTCATCCGGTGTGTGGGACTTCATGTTTGGATGGGGCCAGTCGGTTCCCCAGAGCACTCGATCCGGAAACCGCTCGACCAGAATGCGTGCAAAAGGTACAACATCGCTGTAGTCAGGTGCCTGTTGCGTCAGGCGCTCAGGGCAACTGACCTTGGTCCATATGTTGTCATTTTCGGCCAGAAGATTAACGAAGCGTTGGAAGTCTTCGTGGTTGGTTCCTTTGGAGACATCAGGCCGGCCCATATGATCGACAACAATGGTGGTATCGAGCTGCTTCAAGAATGGAATCAGCTCCTCTAAATCCGGTGCTTCGAAATACACCACCACATGCCAGCCCAGCTTTTTAACTCTGGCCGCAAGGGTAAGAAAGACCGTTTTGGGCGTTGCGTCCACTAGGCGCTTGACGAAATTGAATCGTACCGCCCGAACGCCTGCATCGTGCATGCGTTTGAGTTCTTCGTCAGATATCTGAGGGTCAACTACAGCAACGCCTCGAGCCAGGTCTCCGGCGTTGTCTAATGCGTCCAGCAGCGCGGTATTGTCGGTGCCGTGGCAGGAGGCCTGGACAATCACATTACGCTCGAACCCTAACTTGTTCCGTAACGCGAACAGTTGCTCTTTAGAGGCGTCGCAGGGTGTGTACTTGCGCTTCGGGTGGTATGGGAATTTATCGGCCGGTCCGAACACGTGGCAGTGGGCATCAACCGCTCCTGCGGGTACGCTGAATTCGGGCTGGCTCGGGCTAGCGTGGAAGGGTAAGTAGTCTGCGTCCATCTCTATTCCTATTGCTCGGTTAGGCGAAGACTTCGCCATCAAATAGTTTGCGGGCTGTACGTAAGATTGCCGCGTTGTCAGCCTCACCCTGAGGATTAATTTCTAGGATGACGGTCATTTCGCCGATCGGATGTTCCACCTGCATCAGTTTCTTCGATCCTGCCGGAATCTGGGCCAGCGCATGGGCTGGCGAATCAGGCAGGGTGCATGCAGTGGCGACACTGACAGCGCCCAGTACCCCGATCGATGCATGGCAGCGGTGCGGGATAAACGTTCGGGTCGAGATACAACCGCCATTTTTTGCCCGGCTAACCAGGGTCATCTTAGGCACCGATTTATGGGTCACATCCCCCAGATTCATCAGTGGTCCGGCCTGCAGCCGGATCGATTCGAGCCGGGCCTTGAGTGCTTCGTTTTGTTCTAGTTGCTCGCGCGTTTCGGTACCTGTTATCCCCATAGCTTCTGCAGTCATGATAACGACCGGCATGCCGTTGTCGATACAGGTGACGTTGATACCTTCAATCTGGTCGACCTGATTACCGGTCGGCAGCAGCGCACCGCAACTCGAACCGGCTGTGTCTTTAAAGGTGACCGGGATCGCGCTGGCGGTGCCGGGTACACCGTCGATATGGGCGTCTCCCCGGTAGCTGACTTTACCGTTGGGGGTGGCGATCTGTTCGATCGCGACCTGGTCGGTGTTGTCCATAAAGATAGTCACCGTGGTGACCTTGTCCTCGGCTCTGACCAATCCGCGCTCGATTGCGAACGGTCCTACGCCAGCTAAAATGTTGCCGCAGTTTTGCGAGTCGGTGACGATCGCCTGATCGACAAAGACCTGAAGAAACAGGTAGTCGACATCGATGCTGGCTCTTTCCGATTTTTTGATCACGGCAACTTTGGACGTGATCGGATCGGCGCCGCCCATACCGTCGATCTGGCGCAGGTCGGGAGAACCCATGATGCTTAGCAGGAAACGATCTCGCTCGCTCTTGTCTGCGGGCAGGTCGTCAGCGAGGAAATAGGCGCCTTTCGAGGTGCCTCCGCGCATCCACATACAGCGGGAAGAATCAGACATATTTGAGCCCTTTCTCCTGCAACCGGGGGCGCATGTTGTAGATATCCAGCCCCAGCTCGCCGTTGGCCATACGCACGCGCTTGGCCTCCTCGCGTGCTTCACGTGCCTGTGCCTCGGCCAATACCTCAACCGCTTCCTCGCGGCGCACCACCACCACGCCATCATCATCGGCCACGATAATGTCGCCCGGGTGGATCAGCTCATCGGCGCACGCCATCGGGATATTGACCGATCCCAGCGTCTCTTTGATCGTCCCTTGGGAAAATACGTGTTTGGCCCAAACTGGGAAATTCATCTGGCGCAGATCGCGGGTATCACGGACGCCTGCGTCGATAATTAAACCGGCGACACCACGTGCTTGAGCCGAGGTGGCGAGCAGGTCACCGAAAAAGCCGAAGTTAGACGGCGAGGTAGGGGCAAACACCATGATGTCGCCCGCCTGGCACTGCTCGATCGCTACGTGCATCATCCAGTTATCACCGGCCGCGCCGGAGATTGTGATCGCCGAACCGGCGACGCTGATATCTTGCTGGATGGGACGCATATGGTCAGCTAGCAGGCCGCGGCGTCCCTGCGCTTCATGAACGGTTGCGACACCACACTTTGCCAGCCCCGCGATCACCTGGGGGTCGGCACGTTCAATATGTTGTACTACGACGTTTTGTTGCATACGAAAATCCTCGGGTAACTGGAACCGCACAATCAGAGTTAGATCTTTAGACGGCTGAAAACGCGCCGCGCATTGCCTTCAAAGATCTGTTGTTTCTGTTCCGGGGTTAAAAGGGTGTTGTTATCGATATAACGTTTGGTGTCATCGAAATAGTGTCCGGTTTCCGGATCGATGCCTCGTACCGCGCCGATCATCTCTGAGGCGAACAGGATGTTTTCTGTCGGGATAATATCCAGTAGCAGGTCGATCCCTTTCTGGTGGTAGACGCAGGTATCGAAGTAGATGTTCTTCAGAGCCGACTCCTCCAGCGGCGCGTAACCCTGGTCCTGCATCAGGCCGCGAAAACGTCCCCAGTGGTAGGGAACCGCACCGCCACCGTGAGGGATGATGATTTTCAGATCGGGAAAGTCTTTGAATACGTCCGACATAATCAGTTGTTGAAAGCCGGTGGTGTCGGCGCCTAAGTAGTGCGAACCGGTGGTGTGGAAGCAATCGTTGCAAGCCGCGCTGACGTGGATCATTGCTGGCACATCTAACTCGCACAGCTTCTCATACAGCGGATAGAACGACCTGTCGCTCAGCGGGGCATCTTGCCAGTGTCCGCCGGATGGATCAGGATTGAGATTGCAGCCGATAAAATCCATCTGCTCGACGCAACGAACCAGCTCTGCGACCGATTTTGCCGGGTCGACGCCGGGTGATTGGGGCAGCTGGGCAACCGGGGCAAAATTGTTTGGAAACAGATCGCAGACCCGTTTGATCAGGTCGTTTTGATGTTCGGTCCAGTACTGGCTGGTGTGCTCGTTGCCGATGTGGTGGCCCATCCAGCTGGCGCGTGGCGAGAAGATGGTCAGGTCGGTGCCACGTTTTTGCTGTAGTTTCAGTTGGTTGTTCTCGATGCTTTCGATGATCTCATCATCGCTGACAACGAGTGTTCCTTTGGTTCCTTGGAACCCCGGGTCTGTTTCTATAGCTTGCTTTTGTTGATCGCGGTATGCGCCAACCCCGGGGGGGGTAGTTGTGTAGTGTCCATGGCAATCGATAATCATATTCTGCTCTCTCACTCTGCAAGTTAATGCGTGTTGCCGGGGCTATTTAGGGGGCGCCCTCCTTTGATGACTTAACTGTAAGAGGTAAAGCGGTTGCCTGGCCATTTCATTTTCAAAGCGGTGGTATTAGTTTTTTAGATAGCCTATGGTTTTGAAGTGACTTGATGAGGAGTTGGTATGGCGTCTGGTGTCCCGAATATAAGACATCTCAGGGTTTTCGTTGAAGTTGTCGAATGTAAGAGTATTAGCAAGGCGTCAGAAAAAGTCTTTCTGTCACAGCCGGCTATAACCCAGGCCATCGCGAAGCTGGAAGGGGAGTTGGAGACCTCTTTATTCGACCGGCGCAGCGATGGTATGTATGCCACGGAGTCGGGCCGGGCGTTTGCCTCGAGAGTTAGGCGGGCGCTCGATATGATCACAGCCGGCCTTAGAGATGCTACCCGGCTGGGAGGCAACAAAGGTTCACAGCTGGGCTACCTGCTACAGACGCTGACGACGACTCAGCTAAGGGCGTTGATTGCCGTTTCTGAAGCGCAGAATTTCAGCATCGCCGGCCGTAATCTGGGCATATCCCAATCCTCGCTGCATCGCGCCGCGCGGGAGTTGGAGGGGCTGCTTGAAGTGGTATTGTTCGAAAAGACGAGTATCGGTATCAGTTCCAGTAAGGCGGCCAGAGCCATGGCGAAAGCCAGTAAGCTGGCTTTCTCTGAAATTGCTCAAGGGCGTGATGAGGTCAACTCGTTGCATAACCGTGAAGTGGGCCAAGTTGTGATCGGCAGTATGCCGCTGGCCCGGACCTCGGTATTGCCCAAAGCGATTATTCAATTCTCCTGTCAGTTTCCTGATTTCAACATCAAGATCGACGATGGTCCCTATGATGATCTGCTCTACCACCTGCGCCAGGGTGATATCGACCTATTGATCGGCGCCTTACGTTTTCCTCCACCCAGCGATGACGTGCTGCAGGAGGAGCTGTTTTCGTCCCCCGTTGCGATCGTGGCGCGCCCAGGTCATCCGCTTTGCGGTATGGAAAAGGTCGATATTTCCGCCTTGCAACAGTATCCCTGGGTCGTTCCCCGACCGGGAGCGCCAACGCGGGCCATTTTTGAAACCCTGTTTGCCGAGGCCGGGGTCGACGCGCCCAAACGGCTGGTTGAAACCGGTTCTCAAATTCTAATTCGTTCTTTGCTGCTGGGCAGTGATCGATTGACCATGATTTCTGAACACCAGATACAGAATGAACTTGATACTGGTGTTCTGAATACGGTTTCTTATGAGATGGCGCATACATTCAGGCCGATAGGAATTACGGTTCGTGGAGGTTGGAAGCCAACAAATACGCAGCTTTCCTTTGTTGAAATGGTTCGTGGAGGGGAGCAAGTTGTCGACCCAGATGACCGCTAATGGTTCTGCACTATGCAAAAAATGAATGGATTTGATAATTATCCAATTACCCTTGGCGGATATCAGATGTTAGTTTTTCAGCAACAGGACAGACGTGCAGTCAGGCACGTTGATACGTTGATCGACATAGGCACAGCGCGTCTGTTTTGGGTGGCGCTTGATGCCGGGAATGGAACAGTGGAGACAGTCTGATGAGAGTATGTATTGCCGGTGCTGCTGGCGCCTTTGGGATGAAACATCTGGAAGCGATCAGTGCGATCGAAGATGCCGAAGTCGTTTCAGTGGTCGGCACCAATCCAGAGAAAATTAAGGCGTTTGCCGCTGAGCATGGGATTACGCATTTTACCACCGACCTGGCCGAGAGCCTGGCACGTGATGACGTCGACTGCGTGATACTGGCGACACCGACCCAGATGCATGCGGCTCAGGTCATCCAGTGTCTGGAAGCCGGTAAGCCGGTTCAGACCGAAATTCCCATGGCGGATAAGATTGAGGACGCCCGGCGCATCGTGGAACTGCAGCAGCAGACCGGGGTTATTGCAATGGCGGGGCATACCCGGCGCTTTAACCCCAGTCATCAGTGGATTCAAAATAAAGTAAAGGCCGGTGAGCTGAACGTGCTACAGATGGACGTGCAGACCTATTTCTTCCGTCGTACCAATACCAATGCCAAAGGTGAGGCGCGTTCCTGGACCGATCACCTGCTCTGGCATCATGCCTGCCACACCGTTGACCTGTTCCAATATCAAACCGGTGAAACCGCATCTCAGGTTCAGGCGCTACAGGGTCCAATACATCCGCAACTGGGTATCGCCCTGGATATGAGCATCGGTATGAAAGTTCCGAGCGGCGCACTCTGTACCCTGTCGCTGTCATTCAATAACGATGGCCCGTTCGGCACCTTCTTCCGTTACATCTGTGATAAGGGAACTTATGTGGCCCGTTACGATGATCTGGAAGATGGCAAAGGCAATGCGATAGACCTGTCTGATGTGGCGGTCTCCTTTAACGGTATCGAGCTACAGGATCGCGAGTTTTTTGCTGCGATCCGAGAGGGGCGTGAACCTAATTCGAGCCTCGCTCAGTGCCTGCCAGCGATGGAGACCCTTGACCGTCTGGAGCAGTGCCTGAGTCAGGCTGGTTAAGGTTCGGAGGCGGATGATGGATTTTCGAAGCATCGGTGGATTAAAGAGTTCTGCTATTGGCCTGGGGTGCATGAACCTGTCCCATGCCTACGGTGCACCGCCTTCAGAAAAAGCAGCACAACGAGTGTTGCTCGAAGCTCTGGATGCGGGCTACTCGATGCTGGACACTGCGGCCTTATACGGCTTCGGCAACAATGAAACGCTGCTGGGTAAGACGCTTAAAGGTCGACGGAGTCAGGTACTGCTGGCCAGTAAATGTGGCATATTCAAAAATTCGACCGGCAGACGCGAGATCAATGGTCGTCCCGAGATGATCAAGCAAACCTGCGAAGATAGCCTCAAGCGTTTGCAGACCGATGTGGTCGATCTGTATTACCTGCATCGGTGGGATAAAAATGTCCCCATCGAAGACAGTGTTGGCGCGCTGTCTGAGTTAGTCGCTGCAGGTAAAATCAGGGAGATCGGCCTGTCGGAAGTCTCTGCCCAGACCTTGCGCAAAGCCGATGCCGTTCATCCTATCGCTGCCGTCCAGACCGAGTATTCGCTCTGGACTCGTAATCCCGAGATTGCGGTGCTGGACGCCTGTCGGGAGCTGAATGCGGCTTTTGTGGCTTTTAGCCCGCTGGCACGCGCGTTTCTTACCGGTAAGCTTCGTGATGTTTCAGCTCTGCCCGAGACCGATCTGCGTCGCAATATGCCGCGCTTTGATGTGGGCAATTATGCCAGCAATCAGATTCTTCTGGATCAGATTGAACAGGTCGCAAAAGGTCTTAATTGCAGTCTGGCCCAGCTGGCTCTAGCCTGGTTGCTGAGTAAGGCTGATCACATCATCCCGATTCCGGGTACCACGAACCTGGATCATTTAAGGGAAAACTTCAGTGCCGTTGATATCAAGCTGGACGCTGAAGTGCTCGCTCGCCTTGATGAAATTATCAATCAGTCAACCGTTTCCGGCGCCCGCTATAACGTTGCCACGCAAGCTGAAATCGATACCGAAGAATTTACCTGACACTCTCTCGCCGTCCTAGTACGTCATCTTGGCATAGATAGTAACAAGTACCCAGAGTAAGGATTAAACGAGAAATTATTATGAGAGGTCGACCTGATCGCACTGGCACCAGCGAATTTCGGTCAGGTTTTGTCGGCAGTATAACTGGTCGTATCGTAGTTGTTGCTATTGCGATACTGACTGGGGGATACGCCCTCCATCTTCTTAAAAAAACGTGAGAAGTAGGCCGGGTCTTTAAAACCCAGATCGTAGGCGATCAGATCCAGTGCTTCGCGGGTATAGATCAGCTTTCTTTTTGCTTCGATCAGGACTCGGTCCAGAATGAGCGCTTTTGGTGTCACCCCGATCGTTTCATGGCATAGGCGGTTAAGGCTGGAGACTGAGGTATTCATGGCATCTGCGTACTGTTGCACTTTCCACTGATGCTGGTAGTGCTGCTCCAGTAAACCGCGCAGGGTGCTCAGCATGTGGTTGCTGGAAGAGTCTTCAGCCGCTTCGAGCTCACGATGATCGCACTGCCTTTTTAGGGTGATTAGCACCATCATGACCAACCACTCCAACATCAACTGTTGCCCCGTGTCGGTATTGTTGATCTCACTTTTGATGATGTTGAGGTATTGGCTGATCTGATCTAAAAGTACATCTTCTTTATCAAATCTAATGGTCCGCGGAGTCTGAGTAAGTGCGTCTATATAAAGTTGTGCTTTCTGCTGGCTCTGATCGGTGAGGATAGGTTCGGCGATGGTCAGAACAACGCCTTTCGTGTCCGGTGAAAAGTGGAAACCGTGGACGGCACCAGCGGGAATGGTGATTACCCAGCTACCCTCGAGGATATGAGACTTTTCATCCAGTTGGACATCGATTTTGCCGTCAATCATGCACAAAACCTGAAACATCTTGCCGTGTCGGTGAGGTTTTATAAGCCAGCGGTTCTCACTGCTTCGCGTGGCAATCTCCTCTATATGTACGAAGCCAGGATTCTGATTAAGACTCGCATCGCCGTATAGGCCGAATTGGGGGATCCCCCTCGTTGTGACTGTTTTTTTCATAGCATCATCATAGTCGATCAAGCATCTGTATGCACGGATAGGTTTGAGTTAAAAGTACAAGTTTTTGTCGAATAAGTGAATTCAATGATGGCGCTTGCTGGCGGATGATATAAATCAATTGCATGGCTTTAGTATTCTAACGATGCACAACAGAAACCAGAGAGAACAGTGTATGAAAACTATAAAAACGCAGGTGGCTATTATCGGTGCGGGACCTTCAGGTTTGCTGTTAGGTCAGCTACTGGCCAAACAGGGTATTAGCAATATTATTGTCGAGCGGGTTGCTGGTGATTATGTCTTGGGGCGTATACGGGCAGGTATTCTGGAGCAGGGCTTCGCTGATTTGGTACGTGAAGCGGGTGTGGCAGCGCGAATGGACGCTGAAGGTGAGGTGCATGAGGGGATTGAGATCGCGGTTAATGGAAAAGCGACGCGCATCGATCTAAAAGAACTGACCGGTGGCGATGTTGTTGTCTGTTACGGTCAGGTGGATATTACCCAGGATCTGATGGAGGCCCGCGCTGCCGCTAATTTGGAAACTTATTATGAGTCCGAAAGTGTCGCGCTAAACAATGTTAAGTCAGACTCGCCAACCGTGACATTTGTTCAGGGCGGTGAGGAGTATGAACTGCAGTGTGACTATATTGCCGGTTGTGATGGTTTCCATGGGGTATCTCGTCAGACGATTCCGGCTGAACTACGCACTGAGCACGAGCGTGTCTATCCGTTTGGCTGGCTAGGCCTGCTGAGTGAGACTCCGCCGGTTAGCGAAGAGCTGATCTACAGTAAGACCGAGCGGGGCTTCGCGCTGGCCAGCATGCGTTCGGCAACCCGTTCCCGATACTATCTACAGGTTCCATTGACCGACAAGATTGAGGACTGGTCTGACCAGGCGTTCTGGGAAGAGCTTAAGAAGCGCTTGCCGGCCAAGGCCGCAGAAAATCTGGTGACCGGTCCAAGCATTGAAAAGAGTATTGCGCCTCTACGTTCATTTATTTGTGAGCCAATGCAGTACGGCAATATGTTCTTGGTCGGTGATGCTGCGCATATTGTTCCTCCAACGGGGGCTAAGGGGCTTAACCTGGCTGCTTCCGACGTGGCAACGCTGTATAAGATTATGACCCGGGTTTATAAAGAGGGTGACAAGTCCTGTACGGATCAGTATTCCGAGATCGCCTTGCGCCGGGTGTGGCACGGTGAGCGGTTCTCATGGTGGATGACTAACATGATGCATAAGTTTGGCGACATGAGCTCCCATGATCTTGAGGGTGAAACCTTCCAGCGTTTTATGGAATCTGAGATTAGTTATTTCCTCGGCTCTGAAAATGGCCGACGGGTGATCGCTGAACAGTACGTAGGATTGCCCTACGAAGAGCTTGCTCCCTGATTTAGCGCTCTGGACCATCCACTTTGGTTAGGTTGAACTGAACGCCCTCCTGCATTGATTCCGAACAAGAGGGCGTTTGAGTCAGGTATCCATGTTCGATTGTTTCCAATAAATCATGCCTTCAATAATTCACTTGCAGCTGTGGTTGCTTGAATCATGCGCAACGTGCGGCCTCTCTGCAAGAGGGTAAGAGGGTAAGAAGGTAAGACTGACGCCAATCCGTCATCTATCATTACGCGCGATTAGCCCAATGGAACAGGTTGCAGCACTGTCAGGAATTGCCGAGCCCGACCTAATCGTGATGGGGTCGTGGCCCCCGTTCGGTGCTCAGTCAGATCCAAATGTGCTCGACGGCTCCCCCCAACGCAAGCCTACCTCTGGGGCTGACAGAAGGTTATTCAACTCCTGTTTCGCCTCTGGTGCGGCTTCTATTTAGGAAAATTTTATAACTTGTTCCGGTGTGGTTATGATTGCAGAGGATAAAAAATGCAATGGATATGATAAATGGTCAAGCGCTCTACTCCGACGGCTTGCATTAAATCTCAGGAAATTCCGCACTATGCGCTCTTTGGCGAACTGGTGTCGGTTGATGATCCTGAATTTATCCATGTCGAAGAGATTCAGATCCGTAGCCGGGATTACAACTGGAAAATACCCCCCCACACCCACGATAAGATGTTCCAGCTGGTATGGATCTTCCTGATTACCCATAATTCTCAGCCAGTCTCAAAAGCCTCATCGGCATAGGCGGTGTTCTGACAGCAATGAAGCAAAATCGCGGTAGCATTTTATCCAGCTCAAAACGCCTATTGAAGCGATAACAGAACTCAGCTAAGTAACGCGGCAGGTGTTTGTGGTTAATGGCATGGTAAGCACCTCTCAGGGCATTTTTAACATTCC
>JBALWS010000005.1:0-86180 GCA_036960405.1 Halopseudomonas sp.
CGCCTGCACCAGGCGAGACGGATAACTGGCAAATATCTTCGCCTCCCACTCCGGCGCGCAGCTTAACTCAACCCCTTGGTCGGTCGTTCGGTGGCCCCCGCCAACATAGCCTTTGAGCGCATCGGGGTGCCAGCCCCGATAAAAACCTTTACTGGCTAGCTGCTGCTGCATCGATTCGGTTGATTCCCATCGATGCTGTCGTTGCCGAGCCGATTTAGGCAGCGGAGCCCAGGGCCACAATTTGAGTGTTTTAATCGTTTGTTGAAGCGCGATGATACTCGGCGGGAACAGCATCGGATCCAACAACAGAATTTTTTCAAACCGGTGCGGATTCTGATGCGCCTGCAGTAGGGTCAAGACGGAGCCCAAACTATGCCCGATCCCAACCCGTTTACAGGCTGGCGAGCCCGCAAACTGCTGCTCCATCGCTTGATCGACGTGCTTAGCCATCGATCGCCAACTTGGCCAGCTTCGTTCGGGAGGGTGCGATAGGCCATGCCCTGGAATATCGGTGGTAAAAACCGAGTAACCCGGACCATCTTGTGCCGATTTAGTTAAGGCTCTGAGAATCGGCGCGTAGGCTAGGCTGTTAAAACCATTGCCATGCAACCAGCAGATCTGCCACTGATTCGGCTCAGGGGCTTTGCTGTGATACCCGGCAATCGTGCGCCCACCAAGGGTCTGTGACCAAACCCTGAAATCTTGTTCAAAATCGCCGTGCAGCATCTGAGCTACAGGCTTAGGTATTTGTCTTGAAATTAACGGCTGCACGCTGGCTTCCTTCAACGTCGACGCAATAAGGCTTTGCGTCGATGATCGTATTCTACATCTGATTATATCGACTGCTGGTTACCGACTACCAAGCCGAGCACGACAATATCGGCTCTGCAAACTCCCCGCCACTAAACCATCACTGAGCAAAAAGCACCAACAAGCCCCTAACCCATTGCTTAAACAATTTTGTAATCAACACTAACTCTGCTATTTTCGCATGCTAATGTCCGACACACGGATGACCTTTTAGCTTTTTATTCAGTAACAACACTGCATCCACTCAAGGAAGATTGTGATGACGGCCGAGTCACTCGGGCATTTACTCCGCCATACATACCAAGCGGTCAAACTGAAATTGCCCTGCCTGTGTCGTATTTCAGTTTCCGTCTACGACCCGAGCAATGAAAACTTAAGAACCTTTCTGCACCACACCGAAGGCCCTTCTGCACTGCAGTTTTACCAAGCCAATCTGGCAGACGTCCCCTCCCTGCAACAACTGGCCAACGACGCGAGTTCACGTGTTCTCAACGATCTGAATCTGCTGAGCCAGGGTAACGCCTACCATAGCCAGCAACTGCTAGCATCCGGCTATCGATCCAGCTACACCGAACCGCTATTCAGCGATGTCAAGCTGATGGGGTTCATCTTTATCGATGCCACCGAACCGAATAGTTTTACCGCAGAGATGGTTACCGATCTGACAATCTATAGCCAGCAGATCGCAACGGTAATTTCGCACCAACTGTCGATGATTCAGGTTCTTAGCGGCGCGTTCAATACCGCGCAGAAATTCAGCCATTTTCATAATGACGAGACCGACTCGCACCTCAAGCGGGTCGCTCAGTACGCCAGATTGATCGCTAAAAACGTGGCGCTACAACACGGGTTGGCAGATGAAGATATCGAATACATCTACCGTTTTGCCCCCCTGCACGATATCGGCAAGATCGCGATTCCAGAGAGGATCTTGATGAAGCCGGTGAAACTGTCGGCCAGCGAATTCAAAGTTATCAAAACCCACCCCCGAAAAGGGGCCGAGATGCTGCAGACGATGATTGATAATTTCGGTGTGGGCGGCATCCACCATATCGGCATGCTGCAAAATATCATCACCTGCCACCATGAACGCTGGGATGGCAGCGGCTACCCCCACGGTCTCAATGGTTCGCTGATTCCGATTGAAGGAAGAGTGGTTGCCGTGGCCGATGTGCTCGATGCACTGACCAGTTGCCGCCCCCACAAACCCGCCTGGCCACTAGAAGTCGCGCTGGACTATCTACGCCAACACGCCGGTACCCAGTTCGACCCTGTTTGTGTGGCGGCTATTCTGGAGAATATAGATAGCGTCAAGCAGATCCAAGCCGACCATCAAGACACCGAATACTGGGGTTTCCAGCCGCAGCAGCCTCTGCCACAAGGCGCTTAAGGAAGCGCCGAATCGCCTGAATACGTTGAAACGGGCAGTTAACCCGAGGTCACCCACAACACTTCGGCGTCTTCCTCGCTGATCGAGATCAGCGCGTGGCCCATGCTGCTATCGTAATAGCTGCTATCGCCTGCTTCCAGATCTGTCGGCTCATAAAACTCACTGTAAAAGCGCACTTTGCCACTCAGGACCAGCAAAAACTCCTCGCCATCGTGACGCACCCAGTTAGGGTAGTCATCGAAAGAACGCGATCTAACGGTCGATTTATACGGCAGCATCCGTTTGTTGGTCAGCTGACTGGCCAACATTTCGTGCTCGTAGGTGGGTGTAGGGTGAGTCCGGCCTTGACCGGCGCGGGTGATATCACGGCGACCCGAACTGCGCGACTCCTTAGAGTTGGCGAACAACTGTGGGATATCGATGTTAAGACCGCTAGCCAACTTCTGTACCGCCTGAAAGGTCGGCGACAGCTGCTCGTTTTCAATCTTGGATAGGGTTGAGCGTGCCAACCCGGTGCGCTGGCTGGCTTCTTCTAAAGTCAGGTTATGACTCAAACGGATCTCACGAACACGTTTGCCTAGCTGCAACTCGGTCACCAGGGATTCACCTTCCCGCTGATCCGCAGCGTGCGATGGTTTCAGCTCAGAGGCACGCTCTTTCTCGCGCTCTTTATCCACCATCGATGAAGGCTTTGGGCTATTTGACATGCCGTTTACTCCGCAAGTTTCCTAAAGTGAACCAAATAAATTCGATCAGATTGATCGTTGAATATGGGGCATTTGATCAGTTGAGATAATACACCAATCGCCGTACAGCACCAATCAAGCACCCCACCACGGAGATATATCCCTAATAACAAGAAAAGTTTCGTATAGGAAATATTTGTTGACTGCGTTTCCAAACAGCGTTAATCTGCCCCACATCGAACAAATAATCACGTTAGCGGCTCTTCGACACTACCCTGTCAACTAGCCACAAACGAAATAACAACAAAGTAGGCAAGCAGCTGTCTTAACCTACACAGACCTCACCCCGGAGCATCAAGATGTCACTGAGTCTTTTTGATCTGTTCAAAGTCGGTATCGGCCCATCTAGCTCTCACACAGTGGGACCGATGTGGGCCGCACAACGCTTCCTGACTCTGCTCGAATCTCGTGATCTGTTATTCCAGGCCGGCCGTGTGCGGGTGTCCTTGTATGGCTCGCTAGCGATGACCGGAAAAGGTCACGCCACCGATACCGCCTCGCTACTCGGCTTGATCGGCGAAGTACCCGATCAGATCGATCCCGATACAGTTCCTAGCAAAATCTCCGCGATCCGTAGCTCCAAAAAACTAATGCTCGGCGGCAAGGTTGAAATCCCATTCAACGAAGCCACCGATCTGTGCTTCCTGTTTGGTGAAAGCCTACCGCAGCACCCCAACGGCATCAGCTTTGAACTGTTCGACAAGGCTGGCATTCAACTGATCAGCAAGACCTACTTTTCGGTCGGCGGTGGCTTTGTAGTCTGCGAAGACCAGATCTCGCAACCCGCCAACGCTTCGGCCAATCTACCGATCCCATTCCCGTTCGAGACCGGTGTCGAACTACTTCAGCGCTGCAACGAAAGCGGCCTGAGCATCGCTGATCTCGTACTGGCCAACGAGCGTGCCATGCGTAGCGACGCCGACGTTGAGGCCAACCTACGGCAGATGTGGCAGGTTATGGAAGCGAGCATCGAACGCGGTTGTCGCGAGCGCGGCGAACTGCCTGGAGGCCTGGGGATCAAACGTCGTGCTTACCAGCTACGAAAAGAGCTAACCGATCGCCCTGAAGCGGCGATGCGCGATCCGCTGAGCATTATGGACTGGATCAATCTCTACGCCATGGCAGTTAACGAAGAGAACGCCGCCGGTGGCCGTGTCGTTACCGCGCCTACCAATGGTGCCGCTGGGGTGATCCCCGCCGTGCTGGCGTACTATCACCGCTTTTTCCCCGGTGCCAATGAAGCGGGAATTTTTACCTTTCTTGCCACCTCGGGTGCCATCGGCATGCTGTACAAGAAGAACGCTTCAATCTCTGCCGCTGAAGTCGGCTGTCAGGGCGAGGTTGGCGTTGCTTGCTCGATGGCTGCCGCCGGTTTGGCAGCAGTGATGGGCGGCACCAGCGAACAGATCGAGAATGCTGCCGAAATAGGTATGGAGCATAACCTGGGGCTGACCTGCGACCCGATCAACGGCTTGGTACAGGTACCCTGCATCGAGCGCAATACCATGGGCGCAGTCAAGGCGATCAACGCCGCCCGGCTAGCGCTGCACGGTGACGGCTCGCACCATGTACCGCTCGATAGCGTGATCGAAACCATGCGTCAGACCGGCGCCGATATGCAGACTAAATACAAAGAGACCTCCGAGGGCGGCTTAGCCGTCAACGTTGTCGCTTGTTAATCAAAGCCTAAATACACACAACTGAACGACCCAACAAGAGCGCCCGTTTTACTACCAAAACGGCCACTCAAAGACCGAGCTATAAGCTCTTTTTACGATAACAACAGCCCTAGAGGGATTAGAGATGACAATCAGCCAGCTGTATAACAACGATGCACTGCGTGAAGCTTTTTTCACCGCCGGACTGTCCGACATCGACCCCGCCATCAACGCCTCGGTCAACCGTGAATTTGATCGCCAGGAGCGTCAGATCGAACTGATCGCTTCCGAAAACATCGTCTCCAAAGCGGTGATGCAAGCCCAGGGGACGGTACTGACCAACAAGTACGCCGAAGGCTATGCCGGTCGTCGTTACTACGGCGGTTGCGAATACGTCGACGAAGTGGAAGTGCTGGCCATCGATCGCGCCAAGCAACTGTTCAACTGTGAATACGTCAACGTCCAACCTCACTCCGGTGCTCAAGCCAACGGTGCGGTGATGCTAGCGTTGCTGCAGCCTGGCGACACTATCTTGGGAATGTCACTCGATGCCGGTGGCCACCTGACCCACGGTGCGCGTCCAGCACTATCGGGCAAGTGGTTCAACGCGGTGCAATACGGCGTTAGCCAGAGCGACTGCCGGATCGATTACGATGCGGTCGAAGCGCTAGCGGTCGAGCACCAACCCAAGCTAATCATCGCCGGCGGCTCAGCCATTCCACGCGAGCTCGACTTTGCCCGGTTCCGCCAGATTGCCGACAAAGTTGGCGCCCTGCTAATGGTTGACATGGCCCACATCGCAGGCCTGATCGCCACTGGCAAGCACCCTAGCCCGATGCCTTTTGCCGACGTGGTCACCACCACCACTCACAAAACCCTGCGCGGCCCACGCGGCGGCATGATCCTGTCCAACAACTTGGAACTGGGCAAGAAGATCAACTCTGCTGTATTCCCTGGTCTGCAAGGCGGCCCGCTGATGCACGTGATCGCAGCCAAGGCAGTGGCCTTTGGCGAAGCACTGCAGCCACATTTCAGCGATTACATCCAGCTGGTACTCGACAACGCCAGAGCGTTGGCCGAAGTGATGGTCGAGCGTGGTTGCGACATCGTCACCGGTGGTACCGACACTCACCTGATGCTGGTCGACCTGCGTCCCAAAGGACTTAAAGGCAACGCCGTCGAAGAGAGTCTTGAACGCGCCGGGATCACCTGCAACAAGAACGGCATCCCGTTCGACCCCGAGAAGCCGATGGTGACTTCCGGTATCCGTATCGGCACCCCTGCCGGCACCAGCCGCGGCTTCGGTGTTGCCGAGTTCCAACGCATCGGCCACCTGATCAGCGACGTACTCGACGGCCTTGCAGTGAACCCAGACGACAACAGCAAGATCGAGGACCAGGTACGCGACGAGGTAGAAAACCTGTGCAAGCGCTTCCCGCTGTACAAATAATCGCGCCTAAAACCGTCACTTTTACTACATTTATTAATACCGAATTTCAGGACAATCACTATGAGCAATATCCCTTCAAATCTGCGTTTTGCCAAGAGCCACGAATGGGTCCTCGACAACGGTGACGGCACCGTCACTGTCGGCGTTTCCGATCATGCCCAAGAGCTGCTGGGTGACGTGGTATTCGTCGAAGCCCCCGAAGTCGGCCGTATTGTCGAAGCCGGTGAAGAGTTCTCGCTGGTCGAATCAGTCAAGGCCGCTTCCGACGTATACAGCCCGGTGTCTGGCGAGATCATCGCAGTCAATGAACTACTAGAAGACGCCCCCGAGACCATCAACGACGATGCCTTCGGTGCAGCCTGGATCGCCAAGATCAAACTTAGCGACCGTGCCGCCATCGATGCTTTGATGGACGCGTCGGCCTACGCCGAGCTGATCGCCGAATAAGCGCACCGTGCTGCTTCTCGCAGCGGCCGAAACCGCCGTTGCGAGCTAAACTTATGTATCCAAACTTGTAGGCCTTGTGGCCCGCTGTGTGACAGGAACGCGTTATGAATGCTTCTACTCTTCCTCGCCTAGCTGCGCTAACCCACCCGCTGGAATTTAGTGACCGCCACCTCGGTCCTAATGAGCAACAGATCCAGCAGATGCTGACCGAACTGAAACTGGATTCGATCGATGCGTTGATCGATCAAACCGTTCCTGAGTCAATTCGACTGCAACAACCCTTAGCTATGGAAAGCGGTAGCAGTGAGCGTGACGTGCTGACTCGGCTGAAGCTGATTGCCGATCAAAACCGGGTCCACAAAAGCTATATCGGCAGCGGCTATTACAACTGTTTGGTGCCCAACGTGATCCTGCGCAACGTGCTGGAAAATCCCGGTTGGTATACCGCCTATACCCCGTACCAGCCCGAAATTGCCCAAGGCCGTTTGGAAGCGCTACTCAACTTCCAGCAGATGGTAATGGACTTGACCGGCATGGACCTGGCCAACGCCTCGCTACTGGACGAAGCAACCGCCGCCGCCGAAGCGATGGCACTGTGCAAACGCGCCAACCGTAAGAAGAGCAATCTGTTTCTGGTCGCCGACGATGTTCACCCGCAAACCCTCGACGTGGTGAAAACCCGTGCCGAATACTTCGGTTTCGACGTAATGGTGGGCAACCTGACCGAGCTGTTAGCCGAGCACGATGCCTTCGGCATTCTGGCACAATACCCCGGCACCGGTGGTGCGGTTAACGATATCGAGCCGTTGATCCAACTGGCACACGATCAGAAAGCATTGGTATCGGTCGCTGCTGACCTGCTCAGTTTGGTACTGCTCAAGTCTCCGGGTGAGCTCGGTGCCGACGTGGTATTCGGATCCGCTCAGCGCTTCGGTGTACCGATGGGCTTTGGCGGCCCACACGCAGCCTTTTTTGCCACCCGCGACAACTACAAGCGCTCCACCCCAGGCCGTATCATCGGCCAGTCGATCGACAGCAAAGGCGCTCCGGCGTTACGGATGGCGATGCAGACCCGCGAGCAGCATATCCGCCGCGAGAAAGCCAACTCCAACATCTGTACCGCGCAGGCATTACTGGCCAACATGGCTGCCTTCTACGCCGTCTACCATGGCCCCGACGGACTCAAGCGGATCGCCGAGCGGGTACAGCGCTTAACCACTATCCTGGCAAAAGGCCTGCAACAACAAGGTGAAAAGCAAGATATCACTCTGCAGCACGACAGCTGGTTCGACACGCTGACGTTGATGGTCGGCAACCAGCAGCAGGCGATCCTCGAGCGCGGCTACGCGGCGGGCATCAACATGCGCCCCATCGACAGCGACAAGCTCGGCATCAGCCTCGATGAGACCACCACCACCAGCGATATCGAGCAGCTGTGGGATATCATCCTAGGCAGCGAGCATAAACTTGAGCTGAGCACTATCGATAGCGCCGTCAGCGCTGGATTCGGCGACGGCATCCCCACCGGAATGCGCCGCACGTCAAGCTTCCTGACCCACCCGGTATTCAACAGCTACCACTCCGAAACCGAGATGCTGCGCTACCTCAAGCGTCTCGAAAACAAAGATTTCAGCCTCACCCACGGCATGATTCCGCTGGGTTCGTGCACCATGAAGCTCAACGCCACGGTGCAGATGATCCCGCTAAGCTGGCCCGAATTCGCCAACATCCATCCGTTTGCACCGCGCGATCAAGCGCAAGGCTACATGCAACTGATCGAAGAGTTTGAGGCGATGCTGGTCGAGATCACCGGTTACGATAAAGTTTCGATGCAGCCAAACTCGGGCGCTCAGGGCGAATACGCCGGGCTATTGGCGATCCGCAAATATCAGCAGAGCATCGGTGAAGGCCATCGTGATATCTGCCTGATCCCCAGCTCTGCCCACGGCACCAACCCTGCCTCGGCAGCGATGGCGGCGATGAAGGTGGTCGTGGTCGAGTGCGATGCCAACGGCAACGTCGATGTTGACGATCTACAAGCCAAGGCCGAGCAGCATCAAAACGACTTGTCCTGCCTGATGATCACCTACCCCTCGACCCACGGTGTATTCGAGGAGGGAATCAAAGCGATCTGCGACATCGTTCACGCTAACGGTGGCCAGGTGTATATGGATGGCGCCAACATGAACGCCCAGGTCGGCCTGTCCAAACCCGGCCTGATCGGCTCAGACGTGTCGCACCTGAACCTGCATAAAACCTTCGCTATCCCACACGGTGGCGGCGGGCCAGGTATGGGACCGATCGGCGTTAAGAGCCATTTGGCACCGTTCCTGCCCAACCACGTGGTCAGCCCGATCAATGGTCCGATGCCGGAGATGGGTGCGGTATCCGCCACCCCATTTGGCAGCGCATCGATCCTGACAATCTCCTGGGCTTACTGCGCCCTGCTGGGTAAAGAGGGCCTACAACGCTCCACCGAAGTAGCGATTCTGAACGCTAACTATCTGACCGAGAAGCTTTCCGCCCATTACCCGGTATTGTTCCGCGGTCGCAACAACCGAGTGGCGCACGAATGCATCATCGATATCCGGCCGCTCAAAGAGGCGTCAGGAATCAGCGAGGAAGATATCGCCAAGCGCCTGATGGACTATGGCTTCCACGCTCCGACCATGTCGTTCCCGGTACCGGGTACGCTGATGATCGAGCCGACCGAGTCAGAGTCGAAAGCCGAACTGGACCGGTTTATCGAAGCGATGGTGTCGATTCGGCAAGAGATTGCCCAGGTGGAGTCGGGACAGCTGAGCTTGACCGATAACCCACTGGTTCATGCCCCGCATACCCAAGCCGACCTAGTTGCCGCCGACTGGGATCGCGCCTACTCACGCGAGCAAGCCGTGTTCCCGGTAGCGGGGTTAAAAACCAACAAGTTCTGGCCGGCCAGCAACCGCATCGACAACGTTTACGGTGACCGTAACTTTGTCTGTAGCTGCCCTTCGATCGACAACTATCGGGACTAGTAAAACAGGCTCGGTAGCGGTTTTTTCCGACTACCGGGCCAGGATTTGAGCCACGAACAACGCCTCGGATCATAAAACTATACATGCGTATAAAATAAGGCTTTACGCCTGCATTTAATGCAAAAACCATATTTTATACGTTAATAAAAACCTAAGAAAACGGTTAAATCACATACCGATTTTCTTCCCTGTTTAGCCCGCAACGCTGCTATTAGCGCAACTGTTGCGGCAAACGGAGAAGGGTTCGTACCAAACCGGCTTAAGCCGGAATAACTATAAAAACCATAACGAGGGAAACAACATGGAGATGCTCACCGAGCTGATCAACACTGTAAACGGCATCGTCTGGGGACCGATGATGCTAGTTCTAATTCTAGGTGTGGGCCTGTTCCTGCAGCTAGGTCTTAAACTGATGCCAATCCTGAAGCTAGGAACCGGCTTCAAACTACTCTGGGGCGGCCGCTCCTCCACCGATTCCGAAAAGAAAGAGGGTGAAATCTCACCCTTCAACGCGCTGATGACCTCCCTATCCGCTACCGTCGGTACCGGTAATATCGCCGGTGTCGCCACCGCCATCTTCCTCGGCGGCCCCGGCGCGCTTTTCTGGATGTGGTGTACCGCACTGGTCGGTATGGCAACCAAGTACGCAGAGGCTGTACTGGCGGTCAAATACCGCGAAGTCGACGAAAATGGCAACCATGTCGGCGGACCGATGTACTACATCAAGAACGGCCTGGGTAAGAAATGGGCCTGGATGGGGACCCTGTTTGCGGTCTTCGGAACCATCGCCGGATTCGGTATCGGCAACACGGTTCAGTCCAACTCGGTAGCTAACGTGATCGAAGCCAACTTTGGTGTACCGATGTGGGTTACCGGAATCGTGCTGATGGTATTGACCGGCGCAGTACTGATCGGTGGTATCAAGCGGATCGGTAACGTAGCGGGCATGCTGGTTCCGTTTATGGCGATAGCCTATCTGGTTGCTGGCCTAATCGTTCTGGCGATCAACGCCGATGCCATCCCCGCCGCACTGAACCTGATCTTCACCCACGCCTTTACCGGTACCGCGGCCGAAGGTGGTTTTGCCGGAGCTGCGGTCTGGATGGCGATCCGCTTCGGTGTCGCTCGGGGTGTATTCTCCAACGAGGCTGGTCTGGGTAGTGCGCCGATTGCACACGCCGCGGCACAGACCAAAGACCCCGTTAAACAGGGTCTGATCGCGATGTTGGGTACCTTTATCGACACCCTGATCATCTGCTCGATCACCGGTCTGGTAATCATCACCTCGGGTCTATGGACCAGCGGTGAATCGGGTGCGGCACTGACCTCGGCTGCGTTTGCCGATGCTTTACCCGGCGTTGGTAACTATCTGGTAGCGATCTCCCTGGCGATCTTTGCCTTCACCACTATCCTGGGTTGGAGTCTCTACGGTGAGCGTTGCGCTGAGTACCTGTTCGGCGTCAAGATCATCGTACCGTTTCGGGTCCTGTGGATCCTGGCAGTACCGGTCGGCACTATCGTTAGCCTCGACTTCGTCTGGTTACTGGCCGATACCCTCAACGCGATGATGGCAATCCCCAACCTGATTGCGCTGGCTCTGCTTAGCCCTGTGGTCTTCAAACTGACTCGCGAGTATTTCGAGCGACAGATGCAAGATAACGGAACACAAGCTCAGTCATAACAGAACCTAACCTTCGGAGAGGAGAACACTCCTCTTCGTAGGGATTTGTGAATAGATCATCGTTGCGGTGATCTATTCACAGATTCCGCTACCCTAACAACACCCAAACAACCCGTACCGCACCCCTCCAGGCCTGCGGTCAGCAAGGAGAGAAACATGGCTTCATCAAACGCAACACTGGCCAAGACGCCCCTTTACGACCTGCACCTCGAACTAGGTGGCAAGATGGTCCCCTTCGCTGGCTATGAGATGCCGGTGCAATATCCACTCGGGGTCAAGAAAGAGCATATCCAGACCCGCGAAAGCGCGGGCTTGTTCGACGTTTCGCACATGGGCCAAGTACTGCTCAAGGGTGACAACGCCGCTGCAGCACTAGAGAAGCTGGTTCCGGTCGACATCATCGACCTGCCTGCGGGCAAGCAACGTTATGCCCTGTTCACCAACGATGCGGGCGGTATCATGGACGACCTGATGGTCAGCAACCTCGGCGACAAACTGTTTGTGGTGGTCAACGCCGCCTGCAAGGAACAGGACATCGCCCATATGCGCGCCAACCTCGGTAACGACGTTGAGATCGAAGTATTGGAAGACCGTGCGCTGCTGGCCCTGCAAGGCCCTAAGGCTGCCGAAGCGCTGGCTCGCATCCAGCCTGAAGTCGCCAGCATGGTATTTATGGATTCACGCGCGATCGTCATCGATGGCGTCGAATGCCTGATCGGCCGTGCCGGTTACACCGGTGAAGACGGCTACGAAATTTCTATCCCTGCCAGTGAAGCAGAGCGTATCGCCCGGTTATTACTGGCCCAACCCGAGATCGAGGCGATAGGCCTCGGTGCTCGCGACTCGTTGCGCCTAGAATCGGGGCTGTGCCTCTACGGTCATGATATCGACACCACTACCACCCCGGTTGAAGCAAGCCTGCTCTGGGCGATCAGCAAGATCCGTCGTACTGAAGGCGAGCGCCAAGGCGGCTTCCCCGGCGCCGACATTATCCTCGACCAGATCCAAACCAAGGCGGTCAACCGCAAGCGCGTTGGTCTGATCGGTCAAGGCAAAGCACCGATCCGTGAAGGCGCAGAGCTGGTCAACGCTGAAGGCGAGCCGGTCGGCATCGTCACCAGCGGCAGCTTCGGCCCCACTATCGGCGTCCCGGTCGCAATGGGCTATGTAGCAATCGAATACGCCGCCCTCGATACCGAAGTGTTCGCTTTGGTTCGCGGCAAGCAACTACCGATGAACGTCGCCAAAGCGCCGTTCGTTGAGCAACGCTACTACCGCGGTTAACCAGCCCAGGATTAACCCCAAGCCGTTGTCGCAACCCTGTTGTTTAGGTACAAACCCCGAGTGAGCTTTCCTAGAAAATAATCGCTCGGGACTGTACCTCTGCAGCTTATACCGATCCATGGAGAACCTTATGCAACTGATCGAAACGGTCGAATTGAGCCAGCTCAAAGGCGAGTCGAAGATGGCCCGATTGAAGCAAAAGCCAGACCCACAACGGCCAAGGTTGCGTAAACCCGACTGGATTCGTATCGACGCCCACAGCAACGCCAATGTCGCTGCGGTCAAAGCAGAGCTGCGTGAGAAGAAGCTACACACCGTCTGCGAGCAGGCATCGTGTCCTAACCTGGGCGAATGTTTCAGCAAGAAAACCGCCACCTTTATGGTGATGGGCGCCATCTGTACTCGCCGCTGCCCGTTCTGCGATGTCGCCCACGGTAAGCCAATGGCACTGGATCCTAACGAGCCGTTGGAGATGTCGCGTACCATTCGCAGCCTGGGATTAAAGTATGCGGTGATCACCTCGGTCGACCGCGATGACTTGCGCGACGGCGGTGCAGCCCATTTCTCCGCCTGCGTCAGCGAGACCCGCAAGCGCAACCCCGACACCCGGATCGAGATCCTGGTACCCGATTTTCGCGGCAAGATAGAGCAGGCGCTCGACGCGCTGGCCACCGACCTGCCCGACGTACTCAACCACAACCTCGAAACGGTTCCTCGCCTGTACGACAAGTGCCGCCCCGGTGCCGACTACCAATGGTCGCTGGATCTGCTCAAACGTTACAAACAAAACCACCCGCAGGTGGTCACTAAGTCAGGGCTGATGGTCGGACTGGGCGAGTCCATCGTCGAGATTGTGGAGGTGATGCAGGATCTGCGCGCTCATAATGTGGAGATGATCACCATCGGTCAGTACCTGCAACCCAGCCGCCACCACTTGGCTGTCGAGCGTTACGTCACCCCCGAGGAGTTTGCCGAGCTGGAAAGCATCGGCTACGACCTGGGATTCGACAACGTCGCGGCGGGCCCGATGGTGCGCTCCTCCTATCACGCCGATCGTCAGGCCGACGGCTACGAAGTTCGCTAGATAAAGGAGGCGACAATCGTGAAAAAGCACGCCGAAGCTAGCCGCTCATCGCCACTGGTTTACCTCAACCTGGCATCGATGGCCGACGGAACTCAGCTGCGGGAAGACCCACTAATCTCTTCGCTGACACTGCAGCATCAACCCGACGACTGCCGCCTGCTGATCGCGCTGGGCGAAGTCAGCGGCAGTGATCGCCCGATCAGCCCCAAGCGGATGACACGGCTGAGCGAAGTGTTAATTGTTTGGCTGGATGAACGTGAATGGTTGGTTCTGCCTCATACCCGTTACGGTCACGATCTGGAGCAAGCGCTGGAAAACAGCTTCGGTGACAGCCTTAGCCTTGACCTGATACCCGACGGTACTTTTCAGGCCGAGCTGTCGGATGACGCGAGGAAACAGCTAAAAGCGGCTCAAAATCACCCGCTCAATGGCAGTCAAGAGCCGAATATTCAACAGCTTGATAGCGTCTGCATCCGCCCCTGGACGCGAATGATCGCCTACGATTTGCTACTCACTCGTGCAGACAAGGCACGACTCGAAGAGTGGCTGGCACCGCTGCAGTATTAGCACCGCGAAAACGAGTGCGCGGTTTACTCCTGTAGCTCCTCAATTCCACCGCCGTTAACCACCTGACTATAGCCCGCCGCCATCAGCGCCTCTTTGGCGATACCCGCACGTCCGCCACTGAGGCAGTAGAGCACTACTGGTCGGTCTTTACGCACTTCTAAATGTTGCAGTTGGGCAACAATTTGCCGGTACGGAATATGAACCGAGTTGGCCAGGTGGGCTTCGGCGTATTCCTGAGTGGTCCGAACATCGATCACCAACGCTCCCGCAGCGACCATCTGTTTGGCGGCCTTATCTTGATCAGAGGCGAGGGACAGATGGCTCAAGCTCAGAGCCAGCAACAAAGTGATAACAGAGAAAATTTTCATGACGTGCCCTCAAAAAACTACCGACTATTATTGTCCCGCTATAATCTTGTCGATCACTCCTTCCTGCCGTAGTTCATTAATGATGCCATTAATAGCAGGAATCAATTTTCTAGCGTCAGTTTTGTTAGAAAAACCGATAAAAAAGGGCTTTTCATATAAGCTCTGAGAAGAAGCCCTCGCCAAGTTTTGCAGCCCTAGCTCTTCCAAAAACGCTCTGCCCACAACCTCATTGGTCGCGACCAGATCTATTCTATCTAAAGCCAGCAACCGGAAGCAGTCCCTATCGGCATCCATCTTCTGTAGCTTCAATGCTACACCTTTAGCAATCTGTTCATCAAAGGTATCAGCGATACTAAAAGAGTCCTGAACCGCGATACGGTATTGAGTCAGATCCTCAAAGGAATCCCAAGAAACTCCCTCAGGGAAAGACGCAGTTTTGTAAAAGAAGACCGTTCGCGCTTGAAATAAAGGCGCGGAAAACGTCATATATTCTTCACGTTTTGGTGTTTTAAACAGCAACGGAATGCCATCGTAGGTCCCCGCTTCGACGCCATGCAATGCTCGTCGCCAAGGGGTTAAAACGATTTCAGCCTCGGCCCCTTCAATCCGATCAAAAATCTGCTGAATCAACTCAACCGCAATGCCAGCAGTGGCTTTGGAACCGTCTGCGGCTTCACCCAATACGTAGGGAGGCCAGGGGTCATTGGCCAAGACCACCCTATCCTGGGCAGACACCAGTGAGGAGGACAGGACGAACAGTAGTAACGTAACGAATAGTCGGGGCATCTCTTCATCCTAGTACGGCTTGGTTAACAGAGCCTTTTAGCCCAAATTACCTTCGGCCGCAGCTTTGGGCTAAGCCTCCGTTTTCTCTGCAAAATAAGTCGTTATCCATAGACACAGCTGCGACACGGTCAGTTGCTCAAACGCCAAATCGGTAAACTCCGCAGCCGGCGCCTGATCACGAAAACCAAACTGATAGGACACCTCACCCGGCTTATCATCGTTTAGCAACAAGGTGATGCGCTTGCCCGTTTTAATACAATCGATGGTCATCACATCGACAGGAAAGCCCGAATCGCGCAGATTGCGACTCACCCCAACGATCGGGTCGATGCCCCTAACATTCGCCTGCACCTCGGCCTGCGCGGCGGCTGCAATATCGGACAGGGCGTAGATGTTCTGAGTGGTCACAACGAATAGTCCTTAGTTAACAGTAGTTTCGACGAAGCAAGATAAACATTCTGCGACTGATACATGCAAACGGCTATTTACCGCCAGCCAAGTCGATAAAAGAGCCGGTGATATATGATGCCTCATCGCTTAACAGATACGTAATCGCCGATGCCACTTCGGCTGGCTGGCCACCACGTTTTAACGGTATCTGACTTTTCAGCCGGTTGATTCTATCGGGCTCACCGCCGTCAGCATGCATATCGGTATGGATAAAACCCGGGCGCACCCCATTAACCCGAATCCCCTGCTCGGCCACTTCAAGCGATAGCCCTGTCGTCAGCGTATCGATGGCGCCTTTGGATGCGGCATAATCGACGTACTCATTGGGTGAGCCCGATCGAGCCGCAACAGAGGATACATTGACGATTGCGCCACCCTTGCCGCCGTATTTTTTTGACATCCGCTGTATGGCTTCGCGGCAACATAAAAAAACACCGGTTACATTGGTCGCCAGCAAAGTATTAACACGCTCTGCAGTTAAGTGCTCGACCCGAGTTTGAGGAAATAAAATAGCGGCATTATTGACCAGCGCAGAGAGCGGCCCAAGCTGTTCATCGAGCTGATTAAACAAAGTCACCACATCGCTCTCTTTCGAGACATCCGCTTTGACCGCTATAGCCTTTTGACCCAATTGATGAATCTTGGCAACGACTTGTAATGCCGCAGCTTGGTTTGATTTATAGTTTACGCAAACATCGTACCCTTTAGCGGCCAAATCGATTGCCGTTGCGGCGCCGATCCCCCTACTCGCTCCCGTCACCAATGCGACTTTCATCACAGCTCCTCACTTAAACGCCCCATATATATCTCTAAGATCGTATGAATAGACCTATCGCCCTACACACCCATAATCGCCCCTCAGATTAACCCGAATTATGCATAATTTCGCCATAGATGAATCAACTACCATAGCCGTCCATGCTATTTCACTAGCTGACGCCACGCCGCCAACCAGCTATGATTAGCGCAATTTTTACGCTGATGCAGAGTTAAGGAACCACCATGTCCCAATTCGATAATGTCTCAATCGTTAAACAAGCCAACGCCTACTTTGACGGCAAGGTGACCAGCCGCGCGGTGCTGTTTGCCGACGGTAGCAAAAAGACGTTAGGGATCATGATGCCGGGCGAGTACGAGCTTGGTACCGAGCAGGCAGAGCTGATGGAGATTATGGCGGGCGACTTGGAGGTGTTACTACCGGGCCAAACCGATTGGCAACATATCGTCGGCGGCCAAGAGTTTAACGTGCCTGCCAATGCTGTGTTCAGTCTACGAATTAAGCAGCTCACCGACTACTGCTGCTCTTACTTTTAATCCGGATATCAACACGAGTCATCGTCATGAGTTCTCTGAAAGATCAACTGCTCAACGCCGGGCTGGTTAATAAGAAGCAAGTTCAGCAGGCCAAGAAGCAAAAACATCAACAAAAGCAGAAGGGCCAAGTCACCGCCGACCAGGAAGCGCGTGCGCGAGCCGAACAAGCTAAGTCCGAGAAGATCGAGCGCGATCGCGAACTCAACCGCCAACGCCAGGCAGCAGCGGAAGAGAAAGCGATCGTCGCCCAGATCCGTCAATTGATCGATACCAACCAGGTCCGCAGCGACGGCGGAGAAGTGGCGTACAACTTCACCGATGGCAGCAAAATCAAACGGCTGTACCTGACCGATCTGCTGATCCAGCAACTCAGCAAAGGCCTACTAGCGATCGTCAAACAGGACGAAGCCTACACGCTGGTTCCCAATAAGGTTGCCGAGCGAATCGCCCAGCGTGATGAAAGCATCGTCCTGGTTCGCCATACCCAGGCGGAAGAGACCGATGAAGACGACCCCTACGCGGATTACCAGATCCCTGACGATCTGATGTGGTAGTGAATACAGCTAGCCTGAGAGCCGAGTTATGTACCTGACGCTGACCGACCTGGTTTTGTACTTCGCGCTGGCGATTGTCGCTTATATCTGGTGGCACGGACGCGGACTTAAGGACAGCGCCTTTCGCGTGGTGAAGCGTTACTGCGATGAACAAGACCTGCAACTGCTCGATGAAGGTCTGGTGCTGAACAAGGTACGGATTGGTCGGGGCGAAACGGGGATGCTATGCCTAAGGCGGCGCTATCGGTTTGAATTTTCGACCACTGGCGATGAACGCTATGTCGGCACCATCGATGTGCTGGGAACGCGGATCCAGTCGATCAAACTCGACCCGCACCGAATGCCACACTAAACATCTGTTCCAAAAGCAGAGCCATCTGAACCGCGCAATGAGTAATTCGACTCGTTACGCGGTCGCCTGGTCAGGATCAGTGATTACAACCTTCGCCATGAACATGGCCATGTTCCAGCTCGTCTTCGCTCGGCTCACGCACATCAACAACTTCCACTTTAAAGCTCAGCGCCTGGCCGGCTAACGGATGGTTACCGTCGACGGTGACATTGTCAGCATCCGCGGAGGTAACAACCACCGATACCGGGCCACCGGCGGTGCTGGCTTCGAAACGCATCCCTACATCGATCTGATCGACGCCGGCAAAGGCATCACGTGGAACGGTCTGGATCATCTCTTCCACTACCGGACCGTAGGCCTCTTCAGCAGCCACATTAACGTCCAGCGCGTCGCCCTGCTTTTTACCCAGCAACTCTTTCTCGAGCCCGGGGATGAGGTTGCCATGACCATGCAGGTAGGCAAGCGGCTCGGTACCATCGGAACTATCTAGCACCTCTCCTTTGGCGTTTGTCAGGGTGTAGTGGATCAACGCCACTTTGTTATCAGAGATCTGCATATCTCGGTCCAATTTCAGTGAATGAGCCGACAGGGTAGCGGCTTTGAACGTTGCTGAAAAGCCGCAACGATCCCATTTATCCTGCCAACGCCTTCCGCCCGCCTAGCACCGCATCCCCACGCCACTACAGGCGACGTACTTTACCGCCACTCGGTCGTCACCGATTGCATCGGCTATAGGGGGCAAACTGAGCGGGCATGGTATGATGCGTGTCATTCTGAGGATCTGCTGTATGCCTGCTCTGCTCTCCCCCTCTAACCGTATGTCAGCCAAGCGTCTGGACGTGTTCCAACAGCTAGGTTTGTTACCCTACCTGGAACAACGCCAGCTATTGACGTTTTCCAAACTGCCGCTGCATTGCGAATGGTATCACCACAGCGACGACGCGCCCTGGGTGCTGTTTATTCCTGGCATCGGCACTTATAGCGAACTCTATTGTGAAATGTTGGCAAAGATGTCGCAGCGGGGCTTCAACCTGCTCAGCATCGACCTGCCTGGCCACGGATACTCCGGCGGGCCCCGTGGCAGCTACCAGCTCGACACTCTGGTGACCCAGATCGGCGAGGTGATCGACCATATCGAACAAAGCTATTCAGGCCCGATCACGTTGTTCGGCTGCTCGATTGGCTCGCGCATCGCCCTGGCCTTGGCCGAGAGTGATCCGCGCATCAAGGCGCTGATGTGTCACACCCTGCTGATAAACGAAGTACCTCCGGATATCTTCCATGGTATGGGCTGGCAGGCACTGTCGATGGGGCGTTGGATGATGCCGGGAATGGAGGCCGATTTCCGCACCTTTATCGATATCGACAACATCCTCGAGCACAATCCGATGGGCGAGTTTGCCCGCCAGGACACGCGGATTGTCTGGAACTACCCGATCGCGACTCTCGATAGCCTCTACAGCGCGTCAAGCCAGATTCTTGAAAAATCATTAGAGATACCGGCAGCCATTATTGTCGGCGAGCACGATGATGTACTGCCACCCTCGTATATCCGTAGATTGGTTGCCCAAAGCGCCCAGCCGTTTGATCTATTCGAGGTCTCAGACGCAGCCCATATGCTACCGTTTGATCAGGTAGACATTACCGTCGAGACCGTCTCTGAGTGGCTCAAAGAGGTTCTGTAGGTCGGTAAATGTTGAAGCGGGTCGAGCAGCTCCGCTACTATACGGTTACTTTAAATGGGTGCAGCGACCAACACCCAACGATCTTCTCCATAAAGGATTGAGATAAATGCATCGAGCGGCAGGATTAGTGTTAGCGGCGGTACTGATTACAGCCTGCGGCCCCTCTTACGAAGCCGAATACCACGCAGCCCAGAAGGAACTGGAAAGCGTCAAACAGCAACTGGCCGAAGCGCAAAGCAAACTCAGCGCTGCCGACCATGAGACCCGCAGCAAAATTTTCTCGTTGGCACGCCGTGCCAACACTCACCTCCGGGCTAAAAAACTAGACGCCAACCTGATCAGCAACATTCAGCAAGAGATGGCGCTGCTGGCAGCCAGCTACGCTCAGCTCAACAGTAGCCATGATATTACCGCGCTCACCGCCCAGTTTTATACTGAGAAGCTGGACCTGATCCTGCAGCTCAATCGTCAGAAAAGTAGCGGTTACGACCGTCAATACAACGCCTGTCTATCCGACCTCGACAGCCGGGGCAAAAAGAACGAACTCAGTACCATGCTGTGCGAAGTCCAGGCAGATGCAGCCGCTCGTAAGCCTCGTTATCAATACATCGCCACCCTTGCCGCGACGTTGGCGATCAGCAAAGAACTACGCGCAGCCCGACAGGCTGACACAACACTCGAGCCCGCGCAGCTCGACAGCCTATTCAGTGAAGAGATGGCGAAACAGCGAGAGTTAGCATCAAAATAGGCCTGCTACTCACTCTCTGGCGTTTTCTTTAATCTGCGCACGGCTACAGTTAAACGCGAAATACACACCAGCTTTTGCTTCTCGTTACGAATTTTGATCTCCCACACCTGGCTGGTCACGCCAATAAACACCGGTTCCGCTCGACCGGTGACGATGCCCGATGACACCGGCCATAGGTGGTTAGCGTTGATCTCCATCCCGACACAACTGAATCGCTGCCGATTAATACACGCATTGGCCGCATAGCTGCCAAGGGTTTCAGCCAATGCGACCGAGGCTCCGCCGTGAAGAATGCCGAAGGGTTGATGGGTCCTTTTATCCACCGGCATCGTCGCTTCCAGATAATCATCGCCAATCTCGGTGAATGCTATCGCCAAGTGATCGACCAAGGTGTCACGGCACTCCAGCTGAATCGCATCGAGTGTCAGCGGGGTTTTCCAGATCGACATCAAGCTCGCTCCATTTACTCAAAAATCAATCGTCTAGAGTAACGTAACTAAGCACCAAAGTGCGCACGACGGTTGCTATCGGCCATCCGCTTGATAAGCTAGACGCTTATCTTAGTGTCGTCTGGATTCGAGCTGTGCCTGAACGCCTACAACCGTTGCAATACCTGCTACTCCCGTTGATCATTCTTGGCGGGGTATATGTTTACCTGCCGCAACTGCCACCGTTTTCATCACCCTGGGAAGAACTGCTGCCCTCGGTACCCTATCTGCTCGGCGGTTTAATCGCGCTGCTCGGGTGGCACTTCAATAGCGGCCGCAGCCTGCTGGCCTGCATTTTGATTTTGCTCACCAATCTCAGCCTGCGCCAGCCATTCGAGCCGCTGTACCAGCAAACCCTGCTTGTACTGTTGCCGTTAAACATGGCTCAGATCGCCTGGTACCGAGAGCGAGGGGTGCTCAGCCCGACAGCACTGGTAAGACTGGCCTGGATTGCAGCCCAGATAGCGGCGGTGACTGCGGCGATCCACTATCATCCAGAGCAATTGCTGCAAGGCCTTAACTTCCACCCGCAGCAGCTTCCTGAGCTACCACTGCCTTTCGTCGTCCTCAGTACTTTGGCAATTGCAGGGCTGGCGGTTCTAGCCCGACTACTCAGCCAGCAAGATCGATTTGATGCGTACCTACTGATCAGCGTGGTGGTTAGCTGTGGCCTGATTCTGTTGCCGATACCCCAGCGTGACTTGAGTTTGGTGATATCGGTATTGCTAGCGCTGTGGCTGTTCAGTCTGTTTCGACACAGTCATAGCTTGGCTTACCTGGATGATCTGACCGGTCTGCCCGGTCGTCGGGCACTCAACGAACACCTCACACGTCTGGGAAAGCAGCACTGCTTAGCGATGCTTGATGTCGACCATTTCAAAAAATTTAACGATAAACATGGCCACGATGTAGGCGACCAAGTACTGAAACTGGTTGCCTCAAAAATCGCCAAGGTAAGACAAGGTAAAGGTTACCGCTATGGCGGCGAGGAGTTCTGTGTGGTGTTTGCCGGGCGCAAGCTAGAGCAAACCTTGGAACCGCTAGAAGAGCTGCGCCAAGCAATCGAAGATGCCCGTCTGCAGTTACGCAGTGCCAAACGTCCCCAGAGCAATGATCAAGGTAAAAAACAGCGCGGGACTGCCGGTGCCAAGAGCAGCAGCGTATCAGTCACGATCAGCATCGGTATCGCCGAACACCAACCCAAGCAGAACACCCTAAAGGCTGCCGACAAAGCGCTCTATAAAGCTAAAGCTGCTGGTCGTAATAGAGTCTGTCACTGAAAGGAACCAACGCAAGGAGGACTGATCAAGTATCAATTCAGCGGCGCTGATCATTAACCAATAATAAAGCGATAACGGCCCTAAGCCGACTTATCTACATCCCTAAAAAACAAAACCCCTCACCGGCAGAGCCGATGAGGGGTTTGGCAAAGAGAAGCTTAGTAATTAAGCAGCTTTCTTACCAGATACCTTCTCAACTGCAGCTTCAACTTCAGCAGCAGTCTGCTTAGCAGAATCTTCGATTACTGCAGAGAAAGCTTCTTTAGCTTCGGTGAACGCAGCAATGCTCTTCTCTGTAGTGTCGGTCATCTTGGCTTCCAGAGCCTTGAAGAACTTAACTTGCAGGTCCATAGCAGCTTTTGGATCTTGGCACTTAGACAGAGCTTGGAACTGCTCAAGGCTGGCGTTAACAACGTCAGTCATAGTGTCTTTTTGAACGCCGGCCAGAGTTTCCAGGACCTTTTTGTTGGTCTCAACCAGATCCATAACAGGCTTCATGCGAGTGTTCATATCTGCGAATAGATTATCGTACATGGTCATTCCTCTAAGTGTGATAGGTAATATCGAAATCCAGGGTGGGCACACTACAAGGGTTTCCCAACTCGCCCAGCGACTGGTGCGCTGCACAACTTAGTGCCTACAATTGGGCCTACTATAGCAGTGGCAAACCGACTGTCAATATCTTTTTCCGCACCGCACAAGAAGTTCTGACAGTTATTTCAAGCAAAAAAAATCCCCCGGACCTTAGGGCCAGGGGATCTGTATTCGCGCTTTGGCTTACTTGCCAGTCGCTTTCTTAACCGCACCTTCGAATTCAGCAGAAACTTTCTTGCTGGCTTCTTCGACAGAAGATACGTAAGCGTCTTTGGCTTCGCTGATCGCTGCGATGCTCTTTTCAGCAGTGTCGGTCATCTTCGCTTCCAGTGCCTTGTAGAAGTTGACCTGCAGCTCCATAGCAGCCTTAGGGTCTTGGCACTGAGAGACAGCCTTGAACTGCTCCAGGCTAGCGTTAACAACGTCGGTCATGGTCTCTTTCTGAACAGCAGCCAGAGTTTCCATCGCCTTTTTGTTAGTTTCAGCCAGCTCCAGCACAGGTTGCATGCGAGCTTTCATATCTTCCATAAATTTATCGTACATAACTATTCGCCTTTGCTAGATTAATTTTTAATGCTGCGCTGCAGCAATGAAACAACTATAGAGGCCTAAATAATAGCTGTCAAACATTTTGTGCAGTGCACAAAATCACAACACCTCAGCTTGTTTCTTGCTCCTGCCCTGTTTCATAAAACAGTTCTACCGGGACATCCAGCTGGCTCCTCAACTGTATCGCCAACAGGTCCATCTCCGCATCACTCCAAGGCAATGCCGCGGCCTCAGTCGGCTGCCTCGCCAAGGTATAGGCCTGAATCTTTTTGAGCTGTACCCTAGCATCGAGTAGTCGTTTCACCAACGCCACATAGCCGGGATAACCGTCGGCAACATTGTTTTGCGCGCGCCAGTTAAAGAAGCAGGATTGAAACACCAGCGGATATTCACTACCAAACGCGACGATCTTGTCGGTCAAGCGCTCGAACGACACCGAGGTACGGTTGAGCTGCTGCAGCGATTGGGCATCCCAATAATCAAGCTTGCACCAGACTTCACCATTGGCCTGATAAAAAGATGACCAAAGCGGAGCCAAGTCTTTACGGTCGAGCCCGGTAGCATTGGTGAAAAGCACCAACTTAACCGACTCCGCTAGCTCAAATTCGGCCTTCAGCTCGACCAACAACCGCAACACCTGCGGCAATATCCGCACGGTGGTCGGCTCACCATCGCCTGCCAAACCTATATCTCTGAGCGGATAACCCCGATAGCCTTCGGCTGAGATGGAACCCAACCAATGGCGCAGTTCCTGCTCAAGCTGGACCAACGACGGTTCTACAACGGCCTGATCATCAGTGCGCTCAACCTGGCAGTAAACACAGTCAAAGTTACAACGTTTATCCGGATTAAGGTTGATACCCAGCGACAACCCACCCGAACGGCGTGATACCACCGGGTAAACCAAACGGTCAAACTCGCTGAGCCGACTATGGTTGTCATAGCTCAGGGTAATTTTGGCTTCAAGACTGAGCCCCGGTTCAAGACTACCTTCCAGTTCAAGGCTGTCTTTCACTTCAATCCGATCACTCATCGATCAGCGGCTATCCCAGCCTTAACCAAAATTGTTTTATAGGCTGCCACCGCATCGCCCAGTCCCATCATCAACGCATCGGCGATCAGCGCATGGCCGATCGACACTTCAACCAAGCCAGGAATTGTGGCGAGCAAGCCAAGGTTCTCCAGGTTCAGATCATGGCCGGCATTCACCTCGAGCCCGGCAGCTTGCGCACGTTCTGCCGCTCCCATAAACAGCTCTAACTGCGCCTGCTGCTGATCGGTTCCATAAGCATCGGCATAGGATTCGGTATAGAGCTCAACTCGATCTGCGCCCAGCGCTGCAGCCAATTCGATATCATCGGAGTCAGCATTCATAAACAAGCTGACTCGAATCCCTCGCGCTTTGAGTTCGTCGATGACCGGCTTAAGTTGCTGACCATCTTTTTGCAGATCCCAGCCGTGATCGGATGTCAGTTGGTCCTGCGAATCGGGCACCAACGTACATTGCGCAGGACGAACTTTGCGCACCAACTCCAAAAAACCCGGGTAGTCGCCGATAGCCCCTTCAAATGGGTTGCCCTCAATATTAAATTCCACCTCCAACATCGCGGCCAATTCATAAACATCAGCGGGACGAATATGACGTAGATCGGGGCGCGGGTGGACCGTAATACCATCGGCGCCGTTGGCAATCGCCACTCGGGCCGCTTCGGTAACACTCGGTACACCCGACAAACGAGAGTTGCGCATCAACGCAATTTTATTGAGGTTAACGCTTAAAGATGTAGCGGTATTCTGGGTTGGCATAGGGGGCTCACCTCTTAAATTTACAGTCTGGATCGTACTGTCCGGCGACATAATTATTAATCGCTATTGTAGGAGTTTTACTACCAATGATCACCTGCTGAACCATTCAATTGTTGATTTAGACCCACTCAAACATACGGTAGCGTATTGACAAAATACCCCAATCAAACTAGGATGATTAAAAGAATACCACTCCACTCATTCATCAGGGGTAACACCAATGATTTCCAGCTACAAAGGCTTCAATTTTGACCTTGGCGAAACCAACGACATGCTGCGCGATCAGATAAACGCCTTTGCCGCCGCAGAGATCGCCCCCCGTGCAGAACAGATCGACATAGACAACGAATTCCCGAATGACTTATGGCGCAAGTTTGGCGACATGGGGCTGCTAGGTATCACCGTTCCCGAGGAGTTCGGCGGTGTCGGGATGGGTTACCTGGCTCATATCATCGCGATGCAGGAGATCAGCCGCGCGTCCGCTTCAGTCGGTCTCTCCTACGGTGCGCACTCAAATCTGTGTGTTAACCAGATCAACCGCAACGGCAGCACCGAGCAGAAGCAAAAATACCTGCCTAAGTTGCTCAGTGGTGAGCACGTTGGAGCGCTGGCGATGTCCGAGCCCAATGCCGGTTCCGATGTGGTCAGCATGAAGTTGAACGCTCGTGATAACGGTGACCACTACCTGCTCAACGGTAACAAGATGTGGATCACCAACGGTCCCGACGCCAGCACCTACGTGATCTATGCCAAGACCGATATCAGCAAAGGTCCTCACGGTATCACCGCCTTTATCGTCGAACGCGATGCGCCCGGATTCTCACGCCACCAGAAACTCGACAAGCTAGGCATGCGCGGCTCCAACACCTGTGAGCTGGTGTTCCAAGATTGCGTGGTGCCGAAAGAGAATATCCTTGGCCAGCTCAACGGTGGCGTCAAAGTCCTGATGAGCGGTTTGGATTATGAACGCGCCGTACTGTCTGGCGGCCCGCTGGGGATCATGGACGCCTGTATGGACCTGGCGGTACCTTACATTCGCGATCGTCAACAGTTCGGCAAGGCAATTGGTGAATTCCAGCTGGTACAGGGCAAAATGGCCGATATGTACACCGGCATGAACGCGGCTAAGTCTTACGTCTATTCGGTAGCACGTGCCTGTGATCGCGGTGAAACCAGCCGTAAAGATGCAGCAGGCGTGATCCTCTATACCGCCGAGCTAGCGACCAAGATGGCCCTGGATACCATCCAGCTTCTGGGCGGCAACGGTTATATCAACGAATTCGCCAGCGGCCGCCTGCTGCGCGATGCCAAGCTGTACGAAATCGGTGCGGGTACCTCGGAGATCCGCCGGATGCTGATCGGCCGCGAGCTATTCATCGGCAACTAAGCAACTCCACAACAAAAAGGGCAGCCAAGATCTGCCCTTCTTTGTGCCCCAACGTCTCCTGTTAGCGGATAACCGCTAGTAGTGCTGGCGACACTCCTCTTCAAGAAAGTACAGATTCATCGTTCCAAATCCTTTTACTTCGGTCTCGCCTCTTTCACTGCAGACAAAACCATCTTTGATCAGCTCGAAGGTTGCCTCATTAAGAGTGATCCGCATCGGTTCCGACAGACTTTCCATCCTGGCCGCCAGGTTAACCCCCGGACCGAATAGATCGTAGACGTACTTTTGAATACCTACCAGCGAGCCGATCACGGTACCGGTATTCATCCCGATACGGCAGCGCCACTGGGTCGGGTGGGCGGCGTTGCGCTTCTCAAGATAGCGCCGCATCCTTAACGCCACCTTGGCGATATTAGCGGTGTGCTCGGTGCTTTCCTGCGGCACCCCTGAAACCGCCATATAGGCATCACCGATGGTGCGTATCCGCTCGCAACCAAACATCTCGACGATACGGTCGAAGGCAGAAAAGATATCATTGAGCTCAGACACCAGCGCGCTGGCATCCTGCGAGATCGTCATCTCGGTAAAACGGACAAAATCGAGCATCAGTATCGATGCATTTTCAAACTTCTGCGGGGTCGTGGTGCCGAAGTCTTTAAGTTCTTCGTAGACCTGCTTGGGCATTACGTTTAGCAACAATCGCTCGACCCGGTCCTTCTCTTTCTCCAACTCCTTGGCATTTTTCTCCGCCATCCTCGAATAGGAGTCCAGCATGTACTGGCCCTCCTTTTCTTTGGAGATATCCCGGCCCTCTACCAAGATTCGGCTAGCCCCATCGATCTCCACCGTACGTAACTCGATCCGTACCGGAATCGTCCGCCCTTTAACTGCAGTTTCCGATTCAAAGCTATACCGTCCACGATCGCGAATACGTTGAGTAGCTTTCTCAGCATCCAAGGATATCAATCGCTGCGGCAACCGCTCCTGTCCTTCATCGAGCAGCGGAAACCAGTCGAAGAAACAGGCGTTCTCAAACAGTAACGCCCAGCTATCGAGTTCCACCAGCGCTACCGCGTGACCGATATGCTGCAGCAGTTGTTTGGTATCGATCGATTCATCCATAGTCGTCGCCATCAAGGCTTGGTTACGATAAAACGCTTGCGGCCAGCCACCTCGCGGATGATCAAAGAGATGTCGCCCTCCTCAAGCTCAAAGTCTTCTAGGGTGAATCTCAACAACTTCACCACCTCTTCAAAAGAAGCCTCGTCGATATCAAGGCGTGCGTGCACCCGCTCAAGCGCCTCATTGGAGAAACTGGCCGGCCCTCCCATGATCGAAGCAATAAACTTAGTCTGGTGATCGATCTGGCGGCGCATATCCACCCCTTCAAAATAGGGATTGAGGCGCTCTGACTCGAGCACTTCGCCGTAAAAAGCCGACACAATGCGGCTGACGGTTGCGAACCCACCGTATTTATCGAATAAGGCTTTATGCATGCCCCCTCCGGGCCATCGGCTAAACAAACAGATAAGAAACTCAGGCGACAAACGCGCAGCTTGGAGGCTGTATTTAAATCGAACCAAGCCTGAAACCGTTCACTAGCAGATAGCAGTTACGCGGATATAAAGCCATCGCCAACCGCCAACCGCCAACCGCCAACCGCCAACCGCCAACCGGTCATCATTAAATACCAACGAAATCAGTCTGGATAATTACAGTCGCTACTTCAGATTAGCTCAAATATGGCGCATCGTCCGCCACAAAGAAGGGTTGATTGGTCAGACGGCTATGGCTAAATCAGCCATTGGAAGAGTTTAACGCCAGCGACAATCAACCCAAGACAGAGGCCGCAAGCCAACAACAGCTTGAATATCAGGATACGTTTTGAGTTCATTGATAGGCTCAGCGAATCAACAGAGCAGCACAGAGCTGGCGCAGCTGGGCTTCGTCGGCAAGCTCCGCCGAAGAGGTGTTAAGTAGGCTACTACCGAAAATATAGCTATAGAACAGATAGGCACGGGCGTAGGCATCTTCTTCGGAATCTGACAGCGGGCGATAGAGACTGGCTACCGAGATTAAACGCTGCTCATCAACCTGCGACACTACAGCAGCGGCCGCCGGATCACTACGCGCCCAATCCCGCACCGCTAACTCGATCGCATTACCTCGAGGGTTGGAGCGGTCCATATACAAGCGCAGCAACTCTTTGAGAATTTCATGCGCCGACTCATCACCGGCAACCTGGCGCTGAATGGTCTGAATCCGCCCTTCTCGCCAAGACTCTAACAGCTGTTCCAACAACGCTGGCCGATTTTTAAAATGCCAATAGAAACTGCCTTTGGTGACCTTGAGTCGCTTGGCCAGCACCTCGACTTTAACACTGGCAACGCCCCCCTCTGCCAATGCAGACATCGCTTCGTGAACCCAGGCTTCGCGCTTGAGTTTTGAATTCATCTTGATCCCTGCCAACTACAACGCTTCAACACCAATCAGCTTAGCGCCAACCTTGAGCGCTAATCATACTGGCAGACCTCTCCCCTCGCCAGCCAAATAGCGGCCCAGCCACTCCTGTGGGTAGCGCTGAAAGTTATCAGGTAAGACGAAAGCACGGTGACTAGGCGGCAGAATGGTGCATTTTGCCGCCCAGGCCGAGAAACAGGTTTCAGCCCTTGGCAGACAACGACAGCGAACGCCCTACCCCCTCTGGAATAGACAAGCTTTGATGCTGACGGGCCATTGTTTGCAATCGCCTTAAGGCATTGTCGGGAAACGGACAGCTATGACCTGTCTGCAGATCGACATGGACCATGATGATCTCATTGGTAGCGGCCAAAAAGCCTTCGTCGGTATTGAACATCTGATGAAAGATGCGCACTTTCTTGGCATCAAACTCAAGCAATTGAGTGGTGCAGTTGATCCGCGCGCCTTCCTTCAATTCGCGTTTGTAGGTGACATTCATATCCACCACAAACATCGACTGTTGGGAGTCGCGGGTATATTCAGGGCCAAGCCCCAGGTTGGAATTAAACACATCGGTGGCCTGATCAAAGGCCAGCACATAGTAAGCGACATTCATATGGCCGTTAAAATCGATCCAGTCCGGTTGCACACAGGACTGGTAGCCACAAAAAGGGACACGAGCATCCATCTCAGTTCTCCATTTTTATTTTTATTGGAGTAGATTGAGAACCCACAAATAGGCCCTGATGCACCGAAAGGCAAGTTCAGGCACTTATTCAGTGATTCTCTTTTGGCCACTAAGAATACGAATTAATCTGCCCAGGGGCTAATGAATAATATTGAAGAAAACCACGATAAACATTATTTATGCTGCAACTGCACAAGCTCTGCACGCAGCACGGTCATTGCATCTAACACCCGACGGGCGTTGACAGGGCCCAAGCGCAGCATTTGTTTATGCACGGCGGATAACTGCTCCAGTTCAGGGTCAGCAAAGGTATACATCACCGAGGGTTGGGCCAGAGCCAACGCTCGAGAAGACACCGGGCTTTGCAACAGATGGTCGAGTGCCAGTAACACTCGGTCATGAAACGCCTTGCGAGGATAGCCGAGCTCGGCATACGCCTGCTGCATCTGCGGATAGTAATGCCGGTACAACTCTATCCATTGGCGGCTGTCGATCGCGCTAAGCAGCTCGACATAGGTGTTATAACGACTGTAGTTGTAACCATCCAGCCAGGTCTGCGGGCCCTTTTCAGAGGCTCGAAACCGATCGTTCATCGGCAACAACAGACTATGTTTACGCGGGATACTGCCGCTGGCCATATTGTCGATGGTCACGACCAACTTACGAATCAGCTCTTCATCGACTAGCCAATTAAGCAGCTGCTGGGTTGGGTCAAGCTGCGCCAACGCGCTACGAAACGGGCTATCACTGCTATTTAAATTGGCCTCGGGCTCCGTGGCTGTAGCCGACAGCGTAGCGGGTTCTCGGTTTAGCACCTGTTCGGGACGCAGTGATTCTGTCGTGGGTGCTATCGGCTCAACCGCCGCAGGACTCGCCACCGCCGACGACGACAGTGCTGGCGCTATCGATTCGGTAATGACCGGCGTTCGCTGTAGTGGAGAGGAAGAAGGTGGTAGTGGCGGTGATGAAAATTCAAAAGGTTGATCGTTAAGCAGCAGGTAACCCACACCGGCCAGTAACAACAATGCCACGACAACCAGCAATAGCTGCACCAAAGCAATACCGCGAACCGCCAGTTTCGAACACTGTGGCATAGTGAAATCCCCTTCTTATTATCTGCACAGCATAGCCGAGCCTTGTTACTGCGACCACAAAAGCGAGTATCGGTTCAGGGTCTATTTTGAAAAAGAAGAGTAGGAAAAGGTAATCTTTTTATAAAGATAAGTAACATTGAGCGAGAGAATTGCACAACAGGCTGTGCAAGCAAGGGGGCTTATTCGCAAGCCCCCTTGCATACCCGCAACGGTTTAGATCGGCTTAAAATTCCATCTCAGGAACGTGATCTGGCACCACCAGCTCACCGGCCGTCTTAGCGATAATCTCTTCGACAGAGACCCCCGGAGCGCGCTCCAGCAGGTGGAACTTACCCTCTTTAATCTCGATAAAGGCTAGATCGGTGAGCACCTTCTTGATACAAGCAGCGCCGGTCAACGGTAGGCTGCACTTCGACAGCAGTTTGGACTCTCCGTGCTTGCTGGCGTGGGTCATGGTAACGATGATGTTATCCGCACCGGCAACCAGGTCCATCGCGCCGCCCATGCCTTTGATTAGCTTTCCGGGGATCAGATAAGAAGCGATATTTCCTTCGACATCGACCTCAAATGCACCCAGTACAGTCAGGTCGACATGGCCGCCACGGATCATGGCGAATGACTCGGCCGAGGAGAAGATCGAGGCACCGGTAGCGGCCGTAACCGTTTGCTTGCCGGCATTGATCATATCGGCATCGATGGTTTCTTCGGTAGGAAAAGGCCCCATCCCCAGCAAACCATTCTCGGATTGCAGCATCACTTCGATCCCCTCGGGGATGTAGTTGGCCACCAATGTTGGGATACCGATACCCAGGTTTACGTAGAAACCATCTTGCAGTTCACGCGCCACACGCTGGGCCAGTTGTTCACGATTTAAAGCCATGTTTTAACCCTCCCCTTCGCTGCGCACGGTGCGCTGTTCGATACGTTTTTCAAACGTACCCTGGATCAATCGATCAACGTAGATCCCCGGCGTGTGAACATGAGCCGGATCCAGTTCGCCCGGTTCAACGATCTCTTCGACCTCCATCACCGTGATTTTGCCCGCGGTGGCGGCCATCGGGTTAAAGTTCATCGCGGTGTGGCGATAGATAGCGTTGCCATAGCGATCGGCTTTCCAAGCTTTAACGATGGCGAAGTCGCCCTTGATCGACTCTTCCAAAATATACTGGCGACCGCCAAACTCCTTCACCTCTTTACCTTCACCCACTTCGGTACCGTATCCGGTCGCGGTGTAGAACGCGGGAATACCAGCACCTGCGGCGCGCATCTTCTCAGCCAGGGTCCCCTGAGGCGTCAGTTCCACCTCCAATCGGCCATCGAGCAACTGCTCCATGAAGAGTTGGTTTTCACCGACGTAGGAAGAGACCATCTTTTTGATCTGCTGGTCTTCGAGCAAAATCCCCAAACCAAAACCGTCAACACCGGCGTTATTGGAGACGACTGTCAGATCTTTGGTGCCTTTACGTTTGATCTCGCCGATCAAGTTCTCAGGGATACCGCAAAGGCCAAAGCCACCGGCAATAATGGTCATGCCATCTTCGAGGCCGGCCATCGCCTCTTCGTAACTGTTTACCACCTTGTCAAAACCGGACATCGGGGTGCTCCTTTTGTTTTTGTACTGAAACGATCGAATTCGGCTAGCAGAGTTGTTAAAAGCGTCAGCGCTTGGCTGAACTCAGCGCGGCTTAGCCTTAGTCAGGGATCCAGCATCGATCAATTACCATCATTTAACAAATTTAAATAAACAAACAATTGATTTAATAAATTTATGGAAGAGCGCAACTCACCAGCCCGTTAGCTGTCGACGGTCGCTTCGGCCAACGCCTGCTTCGGATTTTTGGGATAGTAACGCTCGGGTAAACGGTCGATATGACTAAAGAAGCGCGTGTCCTTGTACGGCATCTTCATAAAACCCGCGACCCCCAGTCCCTTAATCTGCGGTACCGCATCCAGAATCTGTTGCAAACAGCTAACGAATTCGGACTCCTGAGCAGGGTTCAGCAGCTTGAAGTGACTATGAATCTTGAGGTGGCGTTCGAGACTCTCGAAAATGATCAAACCGGTATGGTGCAACTGATTAAGCTGTTTGATGGTAGCGATAATCGCTTCCGGTAGTTCCAGGTTCTCCTCGGGGTCACGACCGTCTTCAAAGTAAGAGTGCAGCCGACTCTGGTCTTCCAGGTCCGGCACCGCCGCCACCTCGTAGGGAATATGCTGCTTGGAGTCAGCAACAAACGGCAGTACAGCGCTAGTTCGTTCGATATGCAGCGTGCAGCGCGCGTCGAACAGGCAGCTTTTGAAGATACCTTGCCGATACACCGAGCGCGCCAGATTGACCAGATTGTTGACCGTCGCGACAAAGGCTTCACGCTGATCGGGGTTGTACAGGTTAAGGCTCGAGTCTATATAGACCCCGTCTGTTTCCCAACGTACCGCCAGCCCGCCCACCACCGGAAACTTAGCCAGACGGCTGACGGCGGCCAGAAAAGCTTTTTCGGTCTCCCCCATACCTTGAAGGAAGTTTTTGTAATAACGATCAAACTGGACATCATCAATATCCAGATCAGGGCTCTCGACCCCCTCCTCTTTCAGGAACGCTTTACGCGAACTGTACACCACCGAATCCATGGTCCGTGCAGGCAGCACCCATACCGGAACCAGCTGCACCAGTGGAGGCTGCGGCAGGTCGATCAGCATCAGTCGATTGATACCGGCCATGTTGCGTAACCAGTAATCCCCCGCCTGCTGGCGCACCACAGGGTCGGCATCGAGCAACCGTTCCAATACCCGCGCCAGTTCCTGCGGCAGCCCCAGCGAGGTGGGAGGAATCGCATGATGACCGAAGCGGCTCGATTGACCCGAGGCCAAGGCATAAAGGGTTCCGGCTGCGCCCTGCTCGTCAAAGCGCGGCGTCGAGAGTCCTCCGTTGAGCTGTTCATCGCCAATAAAATACACATCGCCTAATCGGGCGTTGCTGTGCTGCAAATCATCCGACATCAACTCCATCACATTGGCGCTCACGTGCTGTTGGTTTTGATCCAATTGAGCAAACACCGCCGAGCCCCAGTCGATCAGGCCAATCTTTTCAGTTGTCGGATCAAAGACAATATTGGAGGGTTTGATATCGCCGTGAACCAGCGGCCGCTGTGACTGCACCGAAGCACCACGCAACGCGACCAGAATATCGGCTAGCTGGGCGGCGATATGCACCACTAATCGCGGCGACAACGGCCCACACTGTAACGCTAGCTGCTCCAGATCCAGCCCCGGCACCCGCTCCATCACCATAATGGCTTGGCGACGAATCCGCTGGAACTCGATCAATTTGGGTACCAGCGGGTGATCGACCTGAGACAGCAAAAAAGCCTCTTCCTCAAGCCGGTCCTGAACATGCTGCGGTAACGTAATACGGGAAAACTTAAACACCAATTGGCGTCCCTGACGGTCAACCCCGCCAAAGACAAAACCAAATGCCCCCTTGCCGATCATCTCAATATCTCGATAACCCAGCTGTTCGAGCTGCTCCTGACACAGGCTGAACCAGTTCTTGAGCTTGCGCGCATCATCCTGGCTGAGCAGGTAGATAGACTGCTCTTCGGGAATATAGAACTGCTGTAGATCGGGTTTATCCATAGACACCATCAGAAACGATAAATAAAAGGGGAGCAAGCTCCCCCTCTGCTACATCCATCTCATAGCTGAAATAAGCGCGTCAGGGTTAGGCAAAAATGAACCAAAGAGCGGAGTTTACATATTGTAAATGAGCATCTTGAGTTCGTTTTTAACGACGCCGTGACGTGCTTAGGCAGCTATGACAGGTCGAGCAGCATCGCCGCCGGATCTTCCAGATACGACTGCCACAAGGCACTGAAACGGGCGATGGTGCCGCCGTCAATGATACGGTGATCGCCCGACCAGCTGATATTCATCAGCGAACGCGCCACCACCTCACCGGCGTCATTGAAGCGCGGTAGGGTCTGGGTTTTACCCAGCGCCACGATCGCCACCTCGGGAGGATTCACCACAGGGGAGGCGTAAGTCCCCCCCAGCGCACCGATATTGGAGATACTGATCGTGCCACCCTGCAAGTCGACGGGACTAACCCGACCCGAACGCGCCGCCTCGGCAAGTCGGCTGACCTCTTGGGCGATCTCAAGAATGCTTAGTGTTTCTACCTTCTTGATATTAGGTACCATCAAGCCAAGCTTGGAGTCGACCGCCATGCCGATATTACAATGCGGCTGGTAGTGGATCTCGGTGCAATCGGCATTCACCTGACTGTTAAGGATCGGATACTGCTGTACCGCCAGCGCCAATGCTTTCATGATGAACGGCATCAGCGTCAGGCGAATCCCTTGCTTTTCGGCTTTAAGTTTCAGCTCGGCACGCAGCGCCAGCAGCACGGTAACATCAACCTCGTCACCGAAAGTGAAGTGCGGAATGGTCGATGCTGACAGCGTCATCTGTTTGGCCATCGCCGCCTTAATGCCGCGAATCGGCTCGATCCGAATCTCGCTGGGAGCAGAACTCGAGGTAACAGGCGCTGAAACCGTAACAGGCTCGATCGCTGCCACTGTTTGGCTGCCGCCCTGTTGGAAACGAACGATATCTTCCTTCAACACCCGACCGTTCTTACCGCTACCCGATACCTGGCTGATATCGAGTTCAAACTCGCGAGCGATACGACGTACCGCCGGACTGGCCAGCGCTTTACCACTGCGCACACCATTTACCGGTGCTTCAGCAAGCGCACTTTGCTGCACGTTAGAAGCCACAGACGCAGCAGCCCTAGTCGTTTCAACGACAGTTGCTTCGGCAGGAGCAAGGTCATCGCCATCTGAATCGGCAATCAACGCAAACAACGGTCCATGAACCTTGGCCGACTCGCCTTGGGCGAAGTAGAGTTTGGTCACTACACCGGCTTTGGGGGCAGGGATCTGCACCATCGCCTTATCGGTCATCACATCAACGACCGGCTGGTCCTCTTCGATACGATCGCCTTCAGCAATTAGCCACTCCACCACCTCGCACTCAACAATACCCTCACCGATATCCGGCAAGATAAAGTCTTCGCTAGCAGTGCCTGCGATCTGCGGCTTGCCTACAGTCGCTGTTTCTGTAGCTGCAACATTTTCAACCGCTGCCGTTTGTGCACTTGGAGGTTGAGCCGTGTCACCGCCCAAATTCACCTCGAACAGCGGTTGGTGAACCTTGGCACTCTCGCCCTGCTGATAATAAAGCCGCGTCACCTGTCCGGTGAAAGGTGCTGAGATCTGCACCAGCGCCTTGTCGGTCATCACATCCGCGACCGGCTGATCCTCTTCGATCTGATCACCGACTGCGATCAACCATTCGACCAGCTCGCACTCGACGATGCCTTCACCGATATCCGGCAGAATAAAATCTTTGTTCATCGTCCCCACCCTCAAAAGTTCACGCTGGTTTTAATCGCTTCAAATATCTTCCACTGGTCAGGGATGTACTCCTTCTCCAGTGCCAGCGGATAGGGCACATCAAGCCCGGCCACTCGCGCTGTCGGCGATTCAAGGTGGAGGAAACATTGCTCTTGAATAGTGGTCGCGATCTCGCCAGCAAAACCACCGGTCAGCGGCGCTTCGTGACTGATCAGCAAACGGCCGGTTTTTTGAACCGACTCGGCGACGGTTTCGACATCCCACGGCAACAGTGTCCGCAGGTCGATCAGCTCGCAGGAGATCCCCTCTTTGTCGGCCAGTTCCGCCGCCAACTCGAGATATTCCATCTGCGCACCCCAGGCCAGCAGAGTAATGTCGCTGCCTTCGCGCACCACTTCGGCCTTGCCTAACGGTAGCTGGTAATCCTCTTCGGGGACTTCGCCAACCGAGGCGCGGTAGATCCGTTTCGGTTCGAAGAAGATGACCGGGTTATCGTCACGAATCGATGCCAGCAGCAAGCCTTTAGCCTGGTGCGGATTACGCGGCACCACCACTTTCAAACCGGGAGTCTGGGTAAAGTAAGCTTCGGGCGATTGCGAGTGGTAGTGACCACCGGCGATACCACCGCCATAAGGTGTACGTATCGTCAGCCCACCGACATCGAACAGGTTACCCGAGCGGTAACGGAACTTGGCCGCTTCGTTAACAATCTGATCGAACGCCGGAAAGATATAGTCGGCGAACTGGATCTCGGCCACGGCCACCGAGCCTTGCGAGGCTAAACCGTTGGCAAAACCGATAATCCCCTGTTCCACCAGCGGCGTATTAAAACAACGTTCACGGCCAAACTTTTCCTGCAGATGGCTGGTGGCGCGGAACACACCGCCGAAGACACCAACATCCTCGCCAAAACAGACCACCCGCGGGTTGGATTCCATCGCGATATCCAGCGCATTGTTGACCGCTTGCAATAGGTTCATCTTAGTCATGCTTCACCCCCTCGGACTTGTCGAGTTGCGCGGCGCTATTGGGGTAAGCGTCGGGGTAGCGACGGATATGTTCTTTGAGCTGCTGCATTTGGATCTGTAGGTGCGGCGGCGGAGTATCGTAGACATCGGTAATCATCTCATTGATGTCTGGCACAGCCACTTTTTCGGCTCTCTTCATCGCCGCCATCACTGCCTGGCGCTCGGTCTCGAATAGCTGCTTATCTTGCTCTTCGCTCCACCAATCCTGCTGCAATAGCCAGTTTTTCATCCGCAACAACGGATCCCGGTCACGCCACTTAGCTTCCTCTTCTTTACTCCGGTAACCCGAAGGATCATCCGAAGAGGAGTGCGCCGCCAACCGATAGCTCATCGCTTCGATCAGCACCGGTTCATTCTGTTCAACCGCAATCTTGCGCGCCTGACGGGTCGCTTCGAGCACAGCCAGAATATCGTTGCCGTCGACACGGATGGTATGCATGCCGTAGCCCAGTCCACGCGGAGCGATACCGTCACCGGCAAATTGTTCGCTCGAAGGAGTGGAGATGGCATAACCGTTGTTTCGGCACAAAAAGATCGCCGGAACTTTGAGTACCGAAGCCATATTCAAGGCAGCATGAAAGTCACCTTCTGAGGCGGCACCTTCGCCAAACACCGCGACGGTGCAATGCCCTTCTCCGGCCAGCTTCTGGCCGTAGGCATAACCGGTCGCCTGCGGCAGCTGGGTCGCCAAGGGTGAAGAGATGGTCATGTAATGCAGTTTGGCCGAACCGTAGTGGATCGGCATCTGCCGGCCCTTACCGTAATCCAGCGCATTGCTGAATAGCTGGTTCATGAATTCATCGAGGGTAAAGCCCCGATAGACCAGCGCGCCCTGCTCGCGATACTGGGCCATGATCATATCCTGATCATCCAGTGCGGCAGCAAAGCCTACGGTGGTGGCTTCCTCGCCAGTCGACTGCATGTAGAAACTCAGCCTGCCCTGGCGCTGCGAGGCGAGGCCACGCTCGTCCAGTGCACGCGTTCTCACCATGCTGGAATAGATACGAAGCGCCAGTGGCTGATCAATATCAGGCGACTGGGCGTTCTTATAAAGGCTACCGTCCTGCTTCAACACCTTGTAGGTGGGAATTTGCAGTGCGTCGCCGCGGATAAACTGGGGCTTATGGATAGCCCGGTTAGTCGGTGTGCTCATACCGTCCTCTTTGTTGTTGTAATCGAGGCTTTCAATTGTTTACAGCGACTGGGTAAGCCACTGTCTCTAACTATAGCCCCCAGCTGGGTAAGCTCGAGGGAGCCGGTATTTTTAAACTAAACTTTACATGCTGTAAAGTTTTTTCAACGAAAGGCAGTTCAACCCCCACTTAAAGCAAACAATAAAATGGCAAAAAATCATCAACAAAGGCTGCAGTTTCAGCTAGATATAAGAAGATCGAGCGATGCAGATAAAAAAGCCACTGCACCAACTAGGAATAGAGGCTCGTTTAGAAATAGCCTAAGTAGCCTGATGGCTTCGCTAACTAAAACAATTTGGTGACGGGTCTAAAACGGACAGGGACAAACACCTTCGATCCGCTCGCCGCTGACAGGATGGTCAAACTCAATCGATGTCGCATGCAGCATTAACCGCTTGGCCATAAAATACGCCTCGTCGCTGGCATACAGATCACAGCCCAAGATCGGATGGCCGATCTCACGGCTATGAATACGCAGTTGATGGGTCCGACCCGATAGCGGCTGAAACTGCACCCGTGTTGCCAACGGTTCTGCAATGCGTTCGATAACCCGATAGTTAGACCGCGCCTGTTTACCGGTCTCGTAGCAGATCTTTTGTAAGGGGAAATTGGGACGATCTTTGGCTATCGGCAAGTCGATACTGCCGCAGTTATCGCTCAGGTGGCCGTGTAACAACGCGGTGTAGGTTTTGTTTACGCTGCGGTCCTGAAACTGTTTGGTCAGGATAGCATTGGTCGGCTTATTCAACGCCACGATCAAGATACCCGAGGTACCAAAATCCAACCGGTGGACCATCGTTGCGGTCGAAAAATCTTGCACTAAGCGGAAGTGAACCGAATCTTTATTGAGCGGATGCTTGCCCGACAGACTCAACAAGCCACTGGGTTTATTGATCAGTAACAGCTCGTCATCTTGATACAGAATTTCGATCTGCTGGTCACAGAACGGGACGATAAAGGGGTCGGCTTGCGGTTGCATAGAGGTATATGGCCCGGAGACACTAACTGGGGTAAATTTTCGGAGCCTATCTTCAGCTAAATCAGCGGCAACGACAATAGCGGCGTTCGGGTCGACCAACCGTGCCGTAGCTGATGTGCGCCTCGAGTTCCCGGGTGCTGATCATATACTCCAGGTAACGCCGAGCCGTAGTTCGACTGGCACCGATGATGCCCCCTACCTCCTCCGCACTCAGGGGGCTCGATTGCTCGGCAAAGACACTACGAATCTTATCCAGCGTCAGTCCATCGATCCCTTTAGGCAGTCGATCCGGCTGACTAGCCTCGCCGCCAGGCTGCTGTGTTCTGGGCAACAGGGTATCGACATCGGTCTGGATCAACGACTCGAGTTGGCGGAGCTTGTTCAAGTGTTCGGCATAGTTATGCAGTGCACTTTGCAGACGTTCGAATACCAACGGCTTAAGAATGTAATCAAACACGCCGCCACGCAGCGCTTCACGCAGGGTTTCCACCTCGGTCGCCGCAGTAACCAGAATCACATCGGTACGGCTGTTCTGGGCCCGTAGGCGGCGTAGCAGATCTAGCCCGGTACCGGTCGGAAACTGGATATCCAACAGCAGCAACTCGGGTTCGAGCACTTCGACCAAGTCCTGCGCCTCCTCCAAACCGTGCGCTACGCCGACCAGCTCCACACCCTCGATCCGTTCGAGAAAGCGTTTCTGAATCTCGGCGATGCGCACATCATCTTCTGCCACGACTACACGAATCGGTTCACTCATCAGTACCCTACCCTAGTTATTCGACTCAACAGCAACCGGTTTATCTGTTAGTAGCTTAGGGATATAAACAATAAAACGCGCGCCACCCTGATCGCCTGGCTCGACATCCACCGAGCCCCCGAGTCGCTGCAACAGGCTACGCACCAGGTGCAGCCCCAGCCCATGCCCCTGTTCTGCCTTACTGGTCACCCCTTTCTCGAAGATTCGTTGCTGCTCAGCTTTGGCAACACCCGCGCCTTGGTCTTCGATCTCAAAGATCAGATCATCGCCCAGATCGGTCATGGTCAAGCTGACCTCCCCTTGCGGGCCGGTATGTTTTAGCGTGGCTTCAAGCGCATTATCGATCAGGTTACCCAAGATACTGACTAGCTGCTCGCGCGGCAGCCGTTCGGGGAGCTCAACCATGCGACTATCGGGATCGATCAGCAATGTCAGCCCCATTTCACGCGCACGATTGTATTTTCCGAGCAGGCACCCCGCCAAGATTGGATCGGGCACCGCCTCAAGCAATAGCTCAATCAACTGCTGGTGACGCTCGGTCTCTTGGCCGATCAAACTCAGCGCTTCATCGTTGGCACCGATCTGGATCAACCCGGCGATCGTATGCAGCTTGTTTGAGTACTCATGCGCCTGGCTACGCAAACTGTCAGCATATTGCTGGATTCGGGTCAGTTTTCGACTCACCAGATCCAGTTCATTTTTGCGCCGAAAGCTCGACACTACTCCAGTTATTTTATCCCCCTGTTTCAGCGGTAAACGGTTCACCACCAGATTGTAATCGTGCAGCCATACCTCCTGGTCAAACTGGGGTTGGCCGGTTTTGAGCACCTCTAGCATGCCACTATCGGGTAGCACGTCTAGCAGTGCACTCCCGGTCAATTGGATATCGGGGGATAGTCCCAGAGTATCAATGGCGGTCCGGTTGAAGGTGGTAATTCGGCCGTCAGCATTGATCGCTATAATCCCCTCCCGAACCGACTCCAAGGTGGCGTTACGCTCTTCGAACAGCCGCCCAATCTGCTCTGGCTCCAGGCCAAAAATCGCTTTCTTGAAATGACTTGCAAACCACAGCGCCGTCAGCACACTGATCCCAAAGGCCGCTGCAATGACCAACAACAGCGTCATCCGATAGCGATCGATGATCTGATCGACCCGATCCAGCATCAGCCCGACCGACACGATCCCAATCACCTGCTCGTCACTGACATCAAACACCGGTGCCTTACCCCGGACCGTGGCGCCGAGACTTCCGATAGCGGTTTGAACGTAAGGCTTACCGTACAGCAAGGCAGGTTCATTAAAGTCGCCGTCATCGTCGTGCATCGGTTTCCCGATCCGTGCAACGGTTGGATGCGCTAGCCGCACCCCAAGTTTGTCACCGATCACGACAAAGCGCGCCTGGGTTTTATCCGCTAAAGCCAAACTCAACGGCTGCAAAAAAACAGAATCACGGCGTTCGACAGCAGCGATAATTTCCGGCATCGCAGCGATCGTCTTGGCTACATGCAAGGCACGTTGGGCCATCTGTTCATTGAGCGAGTGGCCTAGAAATTTCAGCGCAAACAGCCCAACCAGCCCCGTCTGCAGCAAGGCCATCAGCCCCAAAATCAACACCATTCTGGGCTTGAGCTTCAAACGACGAAGAGAGATCACCGCCTCGGCTTCCGTTTAATCATCCACATCATGACCTCTAAGTATTGGCACCGGTTGTTCCATCATAGTACCGAATCCGGCTCGGCCACTTCCGTGAACAGTATGAACAAAATGATTTTTATGGAATAAAAACCCTTTAGATTCATAATCTTCAATAAACCACCGCTGCAAACTAAGGTAATACCCAGTGCAACCCAATACAACAACAATGAGGTTACAACCATGCTATCCCAGCTTATTGCCCGCAAGCGCAGCTCGCTACTTGCCGCCACCTTTGCCACCTGCCTGACGGCCGGTGCATCCCTCAATGCGATGGCGGTAGAATCCGTACACTTCCTGATCCCCGGCGGTGCCGGTGGTGGTTGGGACGGCACTGCACGCGGCACCGGTGAAGCCCTGTCCAAATCAGGCCTGATCAGCAAAGTATCATACGAGAACATGTCCGGTGGCGGCGGCGGTAAAGCGATCGCCCACCTGATCGAAACTGCCGGTCAGAAGAAAGATACGTTGATGGTCAACTCGACCCCAATCGTGATCCGCTCGCTAACCAAGGTATTCCCACAGTCGTTCCGCGACCTAACCCCAATCGCCGCGACTATCGGTGATTACGGTGCATTCGTAGTCAAAAACGACTCCAAGTACACCGATTTCAAACAGGTGGTTGCCGATTATAAAAAGGACAACAAGTCGGTCAAGATCGCCGGCGGTTCAGCACGCGGTAGCATGGACCACCTGGTTGCTGCGATGGCGTTCAAGGCCGCCGGTGGCGAACCCACCAAGGTTCGCTACGTCGCCTACGATGCTGGTGGTAAAGCGATGGCCGGTCTGCTGTCGGGCGAAACTCAACTGCTGTCGACCGGATTCAGCGAAGCGCTAGCACTGGCCGAAGCCGGTGAAGTTCGGATTCTGGTGATGACCGGTGAAGAGCGCTCTGCCGCAGCACCCGAAGTCCCTACGTTGAAAGAGCTGGGTTACGATACCACCTTCGTCAACTGGCGCGGATTTTTCGCTGCACCCGGCGTGTCTGACAGCGAAGCACAAGCCTACGCCGACATGCTGGAGAAGATGTACGCCACGTCAGAGTGGGCTACCGTACGCGACCGCAACGGCTGGTCCGAGATCTTCAAGCCACGCGACCAGTTTGTCGCCTTCCTGGAGCAGCAGGAGCAGATCGTCGGCGACCTGATGCGCGAACTCGGCTTTCTCAAGTAAGCCGCCAACAGTTCCATTCCCCCAAAGGAGTCAGGCCGGTTGGCAAGGTTCCTTTCTGATCCAACACAGGCTTTGCTAGGCGCTCATGCATAGCAACAAGCTATGACGTTTCTCAGCACTTCATAGGTGAACGCATGACCATCACCAAGAACCACATCGGCGGGCTGATATTTTTATGTCTGTCTATCGCCTACGGTTACTACGGCCAGCAGATCCCGCTGCTGCCCGGCGACGAATTCGAGGCATTTCACGCCCGTTCGCTACCCACAACGCTAGCTGTTCTCGGCACCCTGCTATCGATCGCCTTGTTGGTGACCTCGCGCTTCGACCCCAAGCAGAAATTGCGGCTTGAAGGCTATGACTTCGCGCTGGTCGCCAAACTACTGGTCTTAGTGATGCTGTTTGCCGTCGCGCTGGAGTGGGTCGGATTTCTGGTTGCCACCATATTCTTCCTGATCGGCGGTTACTGGCTGCTGGGCGTGCGCAGTATCAAGATGCTGCTGGTCGCCTCGATCCCGTTTGCCATATTCCTGTGGTTCGCCTTGTCGCAACTGCTCGATGTTTACCTGGCACCGGGCAAATTATTCAGCGCTGTTTTCGGAGGTTAAGGCTATGCGGAACTGTATTTCAAACAACAGCTGGAACGGCCTTGCCACGATAGTGATAACTTTTAATCCGATGATGCGAGGTTAACGACATGTGGGACGGAATTTGGACGGGGCTCGCCACTGCGGTGATGCCCTTTAACTTAATGATGGTGGTAGTCGGCTGTTTCGCCGGTACCTTCATCGGCATGCTGCCCGGACTCGGGCCAATCTCAGCCGTGGCGCTGATGATCCCGATCACCTACGGCCTCGACCCTTCGTCGGGCATCATCCTGATGGCTGGTGTTTATTACGGCGCAGTCTTCGGTGGCTCTACCTCATCGATCCTGATCAACGCCCCCGGTTGCGCCAGTACTGTGGTAACCGCGTTTGACGGCTATCCGCTGGCACAGCAAAAGCAAGCTGGCAAAGCGTTGGCGTTGGCGGCTTACTCGTCATTTACCGGCGGCACTATCGGCGCCATCATCCTGCTATTCGCCGCCCCGGCTTTAGCGTCGGTATCGCTCAGCTTCCAATCCAGTGATTACTTCGCGCTGATGGTAATGGGTCTGACCGCGGTGGCAGCGTTCTCCGGCAAGGGCCAAGTGATCAAGGCGCTGATGATGACCGTATTCGGGCTGATGATCGCCACCGTCGGCGTCGATGTCATGTCGGGTACGCCGCGCTTTACCTTCGGGGCGGTCGATCTGATCGACGGCGTCAGTTTCCTGTTACTCGCAATGGCGACCTTCGCTCTGGCCGAGGTGGTGATGACCGTGCTCAACGGTCAGCACAAACAGAAAGAGGTGGATATGGATATGGCCGCGCTCGGCAGCATGAAGCTGAGCAAGGAGGAGGTGAAACACGTCGCCCCCACCATCGCCCGCTCGTCGGTATTCGGCTTTATCGTCGGTGTTTTACCCGGTGCTGGCGCCACCATCGCCTCGTTCCTGGCTTACGGATTGGAACGTAACCTGTCCTCAGCCAAAGAGAAACTCAAGTTCGGCAAGGGCGCTTTGCGCGGTCTGGCGGCGCCCGAGTCGGCCAACAACGCCGCCTCGACCGGCTCGTTCGTACCACTACTGACTCTTGGTATTCCCGGCTCGGGCACCACCGCGATCATGCTCGGCGCACTGATCGCCTACGGTATCCAGCCCGGTCCACGGTTGTTTATCGACAACCCAGATGTGTTTTGGTCGGTGATCATCTCGATGTATTTCGGCAACTTGGTACTGCTGATTTTGAACCTGCCGTTGATTCCGTATATCTCGCGCTTGTTGGCGATCCCCCGACCGATCCTGATTCCGCTGATCCTGTTCTTCTCGATCACCGGCGTCTATCTGGTCAGTTTTAACACCTTCGACATTCACATGATGGTGCTGATCACGGTGATCGCAATCTTCCTTAAACTGCTCGATTTCCCGATGGCACCGATGCTACTCGGCTTTATCCTCGGCGGCATCATGGAGAAGAACCTCAGCCGTGCGCTGACGATTTCCGATGGCAGCTTCGCCTTCCTGTGGGAACGGCCACTGACGCTGACGATCATGCTGATCACGATCTTTATGCTGCTGTTACCGCTGCTGGGTGTATTGAAGCGAAAGGTCTACCCGCCCAAAGGACCCGAGACTGCGGTTAATGAGGGAGAGGGGTAACCAATAGTTTGCTAGATGATCCCCCGGCTATAGCCGGGGTGATTGGTTTAACAAAGAAGGCTGCTAACCCTCTCGACCACCTCGCCCTGCAGAACATCTCAATCATAAGAAACACAAGCAGCTACGCTACACTCAGCAAACATTCTTATTTCCAGCAAAACCTGAGAAGTACCGCATGAGCACCGTAACCAACGCTGGCGCCCTGATTCGACAAGTCTTAGTACGATTGACACTGTCGCTACTATTCATCAGCCACGCCGCCCACAGCGCCAGCTCGGATTTCGATCTGCTATTAACGACTGCTCTAACGCACGACCGAACCGCTCTGCAACAACACCTCGCCGATGGCAACAGCCTCGATCTGCATGACGCCAGAGGGCGTTCGCTGGTACTGCGGGTGACGATGAAAAACGATATGAAGGCACTGCAGTTATTGATCGAACTCGGTGCCGATGTCGATTATTTCAACCCAGCTCTCGCTGCCGGCGTGATCGATCAGACCGCGTTTTTGTATGCGGGTGCCAAGGGGGTGAACCCGGCCTTACAACTACTGATCGACGCCGGTGCCCGTGCCGACATCTATAATTACTACGGTGGTACAGCACTGATCCCAGCGGCAGAAAAAGGTCATATTGCGACGGTCAAGCTGCTACTGGAAAAATCACAGGTCGATATCAACCATGTTAATAACCTGGGCTGGACCGCACTGATGGAAGCGGTACTGTTATCCGACGGAGGCCCACAGCACCAGCAAATTATCGCATTGCTGCTTGCACACGGAGCTGATCCCAACATCACCGATCTTGACGGAATTTCAGCCCTCCAACACGCCCAGAATAAAGGCTATCGAAAAATTGTGGAACTGCTGCAGCAGCAACAACAACACTGAAACCTGTCGAGGCCGCGTACAACAGTCGTGCTAGCCACGAACTATCCGCAGTTGAAGGTCTGGCGCCAAGCCGATGGTGATACCCCGAACGCTTTGCCGAAGTGATGGGACTACCGACCTGCGAGCAACCGCAGTGGCTGACTCCGCACCGTACTACTGACGCAACAGATATCAGCAGCAATCGATTCCTACGGCAGTCCCGGCTGAGGTCTGCACCTGGCCACCTGCTATGTCAGTCGTCTGGATTCAATTGCACACGGGATAGCGATGATTCACAACATTGCACTCAACGCGCTCACGACCCGAGCTGGCGTTGATTTCAAGCAGCGAAGTGCATTAAAAAAGCGGGAGGATTGAAACGCGAGAGAGGGCCGTAGCCCTCTATCATCATGACTAGGCGGATTTAAAGGTGCTGGTGATACTGCTTAGGCTCGATACCATCTGCGAGAGATCATCGCTTATCTGTTCGGACTCGATCACTCCCTGCTCGGTTTCAAGCAGCAGGGTCTCGATCTGATGCAGGCTGCTAGTAATTTGCTGGGCCGCGCTCTGCTGCTGACCTGTTCCCTGGGCGATCTGATCGTTGCCTTCGGATATCTGGATCACCAATGCGGTAATCTGCAGCAAAGCTTGGTGGACCGTCTCCGCGGCTTGACGCGACTCACCGCTACGCGACGACATCGCGGTGATACTATCCACCGCCTGCTGGGTACTGCTTGATAGCTGTGCAAGCTGTTTCTCGACTTGTTGAGTCGACCCCTGGGTCTTGGCCGCCAGGGCTCTAACCTCATCGGCGACCACTGCAAACCCTCGACCCTGCTCACCGGCACGCGCCGCTTCGATCGCGGCGTTAAGCGCCAGTAAATTAGTCTGCTCGGCGATATCGCCGATCACCGACAACACCTGATGGATCTGCTCGGCAGCGTTGTTAAGTTGAGACATTTTCTCGCTGGCTTGAACCGCAGACTCACTGACGAGATTGCTTGCCCGCAAGCTCGACTGCACCACAGGGGCGCAGTCATTGACCAAAGTACTGGCCTCATTGGCCGCTTGCTGGGTATGTTGCGCCGAGCCGGCCATCGATTCACTTTGCGATTCCAATTCGGTCAGCGCTTGCTGAATCTGACCAATACCTTGTTTCAATTGGCCGGTATTCTGATGATCTCGGCGGCTGCTTTCGGTCATATGCTGACCGGCACCATTCAACAACTCAACTTGCTGATCGACCTGGGCAACCACCTGTTCGATATTGGCGGCAAAGCTATTGAAGTCTGCAGAGATCTGGCCCAACTCATCTTTACCGTCGGCCTGCAAACGCAACCGCAAATCACCTTTACGGGAGATACCTCGCATCGCCTGGTACAGAGCAATAATACGCTTACCCAGCAGCTGCCGCGCCAGCATGCCTAATACTACTAACATGCCGACCATCACCAACATCAGGCTCAGTATTCGCTGCTGCACCGAGCCCAACACATCCTGGCGCTGGATTTGGGCTTGCTCGGTCTGGCTACCGACCTGTTTGGACTGTTCATCGACCTGTTGTAACTGAGCAGAGATCTGTTGCTGCCGTGCCACCAGTGATTGGCCTTGAGTGGTTATCTCGGCAACCCCCGCCAGCGCGGTGTTGGCATGCGCCGCCGCAGGGCCTTGCACCTTGGCCATCAGCAAGCCGATACGATCCGTTTGCAACCCCTGATAGCGCTCTAGCCGAAGGCCGATACGGTGATCGGTCAGGTCGTACTTAATATAAGCTTTACGCAACCCCTTCACCGCACTTGCCAAAGAGCGATCAAAGCGCTTGAGTTTATCCTGCGCAGCTTGATCCAGACCGGCCAAGGCGATGATCGAGTCAAGCTTGCGAGCGCCCTGCTGCTGGGCCTGCTCTAGCTCTTTGAGCAGGTAATCGATCTTGAGTTTGTCGTTAAATACGCGTAGTTGCTTGTTCACCTCATCGGGCGTCAAGCCCTGTTTATCCAGGGTCTGACGTTGTTTATCCGATTGCGGTTTGACCGCGACTGGCAGTGCTGGATCCAGCACCCCCTCACTCAGAGTCTCGGCTAATTGCTTCTCATGCGAAGCAAATGCCATCACTTCGTTAAGAAGCCGAAAGCCTTTGCTTTCCAGAGCATTGATCGCTTGCTCGTAGGCGGTTCCCAATTCGGTGTAGCGATGCAGCAGCTGCTGGGTTTCAGCGATCGATTCGCTACGCTGCTGTTCCAAGCCAGCACGCTGCTGGGCCAATTCAATATCATGTTTGATCAACACCTCAAGCGAGGCATTGGCCTGAAAGATCAACCACCCAAAAATCAGCAAGACCGATAACACCAGCGTGGCAATTAGTATCCCCAAGCGCTTGAGTCCAAGATCCTTCAACATGACGTCAACTCCATAAATGACATGCCGACGATACTAACAGCTTCGATGGTAGCTACAACCGCCTTCTCCAATATTCGTATGTGCTTATATTGATTAGAAAAACTGATAATAAAACTGTGGTATTTTTTCCGATACGCTAGGCTATTGAAGTGGCGATAAAAACAGCGATTCATCGGCTCGGTCTATTCCTATAACACGCACTTGATGAGCCGTAATCACCCATAATTAATGTCACAAAATGTTGTAGACAGACTCTTTGACAGCACAGGATCATGCCCACATGCAGGATACCCCTCCCCTCGCATCACGTACTCTCGAAGGCAGCGGCGAACTCGATAACCTTTCGACCCAATATGCGGCGATTGATCTGGGGTCGAACAGCTTTCATCTGATCGTCGCCCGGCTGGTACAGGACGAGTTGCAACCGATCGATAGGATGGGAGAAAAGGTGCAGCTAGCAGCAGGACTCGATCCACACCACCAGCTGAGCGAGCAAGCCCAGGCGCGCGGCATGGCCTGCCTGGAACGATTGGCCCAGCGCATTGCCGGCATCCCCCGCGAACAGGTCCGCATCGTAGGCACCAACACCCTGCGCGCCGCCTACAACCGGATGGCGTTTATCGAACCCGCTGAAGCGCTGCTGGAGTGCCCAGTCGAGATCATCTCCGGCAGAGAAGAGGCACGGCTGGTCTATCTAGGTGTAGCTCACTCGCAAGCCGACGATGTCGATAGACGCCTGGTGATCGATATTGGTGGCGGCAGCACCGAGCTGATCATCGGCGAACGCTTTTCACCGATCGAACTCGAAAGCCTGCACATGGGCTGCGTCTCCTACACCCAGCGTTACTTCGCCAACGGCAAACTCACCCCAAAAAACTTCAAAAAAGCGATCAACGCTGCCCAGCTCGAACTGCTGAGCATCCGTAAACGTTACCGTAAGATCGGCTGGCAGGACGCGATCGGCTCTTCGGGCACTGCCAAAGCGCTGCTGCGATTGTGCCAATTCGACCCAACCGGACCGCAGCATCTATCCCTGCTCAATCTGTACAAGTTAAAAGAGATATTGCTCGAATTTGGCAGTGTCGAGGCGATTGAGTTCGAGCAGCTCAAACCCGAGCGCGCTCGCGTGCTACCCGGCGGGCTAGCCATCTTGATTGCGGTGTTCGAATCGCTGCAGATCGATACCCTGCGCTTCTCCGACGGAGCACTGCGCGAAGGCTTGCTGTACGACATGGTCGGCCGTCGCCAGCACGAAGATGTGCGCGAGCGGACCATCAATGCATTAATGCAGCGTTATCACATCGATACCGAACACGCCGAATCGGTCGAGCAAACCGCCTTGGCATGCCTCGAGCAAACGCCGTTTTCCAGCGACAAATACCGCCACCTGATCAGCTGGGCAGCGCGCCTGCACGAGATCGGTTTATCGATCTCGCATAGCCAGTTCCAAAAGCATGGCGCCTATCTTGTCGAACACTCCGATCTGATGGGTTTCAGCCAAAGCGAACAGTTACAGTTGGCGCTGCTGGTTCGCGGTCACCGGCGAAAACTGCCGCTAGTCGAGTTGGAAGCGTTCAGACCGATGCGGCGTCAGGTATTGCTGGCGTTGTGCATGGTGCTGCGATTGGCGGTGCTGCTCAACCAAAGCCGCTTGGCCGAGCAGGTACCGCAGTTGAAACTCCAATACAAAGAGGAGCAACTCAAATTGATATTTCCGATCGCTTGGCTCGACGATCATCCACTGACGCTAACCAAACTAGAACAAGAGGCCGAGTATCTTGACGCGGTCGATTACAGGCTGAAGTTCAAATAGCCTTTAACCGCTGCTTTTATCCGCTATTCTTGAGCCAAAACACCACCACCGAGGTGGTCTCTTCAAAGCGCTCGATATGCGCTGCATTTGCCGGCACATGGAACCAATCGCCTTTGCGGTATGCACGCTCTTCACCTTCAACCGTCAACAACAAGCAACCTTCGGTGATGGTGCCGTAATTGGTTGTATCGTGGGTATGTTCGGCAACTGTACAGGGCTCGCGGGTGCCAAAACTGACATCGCAATGATCAGTTTCAACTTTGGCAAGTTTGCGAATCTCTTCGGGGAGGTGTGCCATTAATCTACTTCTCGTTAAGGTTAAAAAATATCACAACGTAGTCAAACGCCGCAGTGGTTCGGGAAATATCAACGCCAACGCGATCAGCACCGGCAATACGTAAAAGTAAGCCAGCATCATGCCACGGATCAACGGCGGCGCGTGGCGCAGCCCCATCAAGCGATCAACCACCAACTGGCCTTTAATCGCGACCACCAGGCAGACCACGATCACGACCCCTGCGGTCGGGTCGATCGATTCGGCGATCAGTGCCGAGCCCAGAGTCAGTACGATCAATACCATCCAGGCGCGTCGCAGCAACTTATCACCCATTACACTGTTTTCATCGTTCATAACGTCTTGATCCATAACTGCGCTACCTCATCACGTACAGCAGAGGGAAGATGATGATCCAAACCAGATCGATCATATGCCAGTAACAGGCGGCGCCTTCGAGCCCTTCGTGTTCGGCCGGGGTGAAGTGGCCCCAATAGGTCCGCAACCCGGCCCAGCCGATCGCGCACATCCCCACCAACACATGCAGCAAGTGGTTAAAGGTCAGGTAGTAATACAGGCTATAAAACGCATCGGTACGGACATCGAGCCCGGAGGCGTGATTCCACTGGTACTCCCAGGCTTTGACGGCGCAATACCCGAGGCCACATCCGATGGTCGCACCGAGCCAGCGTAGGCAACGGTTAACCTGCCCGATCCGTATCGCCGCCATCGATCGGGCGACGCAATAACTGCTGCTGATCAGCAGCAACGTATTGATCACACCCGCCCAGGTATTGAGTTTGGTCGGTCCCTCGGCGAACAGCTCCGGGTTATGGCTACGCACCACCAGAAACACCAGAAAGAACAGCGCGAACTCGGAAACTTCGGCCCAGATCAGAATCCACACCGCAATGTTTGCCGGGGACTGCTTGGCCGCAGACTGACTGGCGAGGGAGCCACCCAGCTCAGGCTCGCTAGTAATAGCAGCGGGACTATCAGCCATTAAAAGTGACCTTGAATCAAACGATCGATCGCCGCAAGGGTCTCGCTATCGTCGGTTAGCGGCTGCGCCATACAGACCTGGCAGGCTTCAACAGCGGGCAGGCCCGAGCGGATCATCAACGCGGTGTAGATCAGCAACCGGGTCGAGGCAGCCTCTTCCAGATCGTGGTCCTTGAGGCGGCGTAGATCATTGGCCAGCGTCACCAACTGCTGTACCGTCTGCTTATCGAGCCCCGATTCCTGACAGACGATCACCACCTCCTGTTCAGGTGATGGGTATTCGAAACTCAACGCCACGAAGCGCTGCCGGGTGCTGGGCTTCAAGCCCTTCATCAGATTTTGATAGCCGGGGTTGTAAGAGATCACCAACATGAAATCGGGGTGCGCTTTGATCAGCTCGCCAGTACGTTCGATCGGTAATAGCCGGCGATGATCCGACAGCGGATGCAGCACCACTGTAGTATCCTTGCGCGCTTCCACCACCTCATCGAGATAACAGATGCCGCCTTCGCGTACCGCCCGCGTCAACGGGCCATCCTGCCAATACGTGCCGTCTGCGCCGATTAGATGGCGCCCAACCAGATCGGCGGCGGTTAGATCATCGTGGCAGGCGATGGTATGCACCGAGCGGCCCAATTGTTCGGCCATATGTTCGACAAAACGGGTCTTACCGCAGCCGGTAGGACCTTTTATCAGCACCGGTAAGCAATTGGCTGCCGCCGCCTTAAATATTTCAATCTCGCGCCCTTGTGGCAGGTAATGGTTTTCGGTGGACATCATAGGTTCCTCGATACAAGCAGCGGGTTATGCACTCGTGCCAGTCAGATTGAGATAGAGTCGGGGCAGCAGCACCGGCAGTCGAGCCAGGTCACTGATGACGGCAAAGCCTTGATCACCAAACAGATACGGCAGGTAGTCGTTACCCTGTTCATCGATGGTGACGCAGAACGGCTGCAGTCCAGCCTGCTTGGCCTCCAGCACCGCCCGGCGGGTATCTTCGACACCATAGCGCCCTTCGTAGCGATCGATATCGTTAGGTTTGCCGTCCGACAGGATTAACAGCAACCGCTGCTGCGCCTTTTGCTGCTGCAAGATCGCGGTGGATTGACGAATAGCCGCGCCCATGCGGGTATAAAAGCCCGGCTTAACCGCCAGGATGCGACCCCGGGCTTCATCGCCGTAGGGTTCGTTAAAGTTTTTCAGCAGCTGGTAGCGTACCTGCTTGTTTTTGACCGACGAGAAACCGTAGATCGCGAACGGATCCCGGGTGCCCGATAACGCCTCGGCAAACAGCAGCATCGAATCGCGAATCAGGTCGATCACCCGTTGATTGCCGTTGATCCCCGCATCGGTCGACATCGACAAGTCGGCCAACAACAGACAGGCCAGGTCACGATGTGGCTGGTTGCGATCCAGATAGAAATCCTGCGAGGTCTGGTTTTGTGATGGCTGGGTTTTAAAATCCATCCAGGCGTCCAGATCGATCTCGTCCCCTTGCGGCTGCCGTTTTTGGATTCGCAACTCGGGGCGCAACATACTAAAGCGGTTTTTCAGCGCCCGGGCTTGCGCTCGCAGCGATTCGGGTACCGCGGCGGGTAACGCGTCATCGGCCAGCATTGGCTGCAACAAGCAGTAATCTTCGATCAACGCCTGCTTGCGATAATCCCATTCCGGCAACAAAATCCCCTCGCCAACCGGCAGATCATCGTGTTGTGGCGAGGGCAGATCCATATCGAATTTTATCCCTGACGACCCCGCCCGGCGCTGCTGCGACAGGCTGATAATATCCAGATCTTCGGCAACGCCATTCAGGTCCTGATCCAGGTCCTCCTCCTGGGGCCGATCCAACGATACTTTCTCGGTCCAGCTGAACAGGCATTCCAATTTGAACACCAGCAGGCCGTCGGTCTCTTTACTGTCATCGATACGTTCGGCCTGCTTGCGGCTGCCTGGCAGGGTTTCGCTGGCCTTATTGCCATCGCCCTGATCATCCAGATCATCCTCGGAAGCCACGCCCAACAGCTGTAACGGGGCCGGATAGATCCACAGCAGTACCGGCAAGGGATCGCCCTTGGCACGGGGCAGAAAGGCAACACTGCCTGGGTCGCGAATCGCCTGCTGTATCGCAGCTTCTCGCTCGCGCTCGGCGCCTTTGAGGCTCTCTAATAGGGGGCGGGTGATCAGTGTTGCGGCGGCCAGTCGATGGTAACCTTCGGCCAAGCCCGGGCGCTTTTTCAACAGCGCCAGCGTGGCCTGTTGATTATCTATGAACCAATGGCGAACAGTAGGTTGTTGAGCCGCCATCGCAGTCAACCAGAAATACAGCGATTCGTTCAGCTGAGGATCGTCAAAACAGGCCAGCGACAGTGGTAACCGCAGACTGCGTTCGTCCTGCCAACACACAGGGAAGCGACGATGACTACCCGCCACCCGCTGCGCTAGCTTGCGTCGGGTGCTAAAACTGCGTGGCTCAGCTCCCTCTACGCTCTTTCCTGGCTCCCCTCCCAACGCACGGAAATAGGTCGCCAACTGCGTTTGTAGACCGACCAACTCGACCCGCGCCTCGACAAAATCGGTCCGACTCTGGCGGGTAATCAGCTTGTGCCAAATTTCACCAACAAACTCTTCCATCGCTGCCTCACTTGATATTCGATGCGATGCCGATCAGCTCTGCACACTCAACTGCTTTTGTTCAGCAGATTATTAACAGTGTGCAGAGCGGATAGGACCACGAGGTTGATAAAGAGGGGCCGCGAACGGCCCCTTGCGATCAGTGCTTAGCTGCAGCTACCACAGCAAACACCAGGGACTTCCTTACTAGAGGACTCCGCAATTGCCGCTTTACTGCCGACAAAGAAACTAGCCAGATAAGCCACCAGACCGGCCAGGAACGTCAGACCAAAGCACAATCTTACCCAGTAGAACGGCACCAGTTTGGCTTGAGTCATCATGAAGCTCAGCGCTTCGCTGTCATCTGGCAGACGCTGCAACGCCACCTGATAAGCACCGGCTACGGTCAGCGCCAAGGTGATGCCGAGCATGCTCAGACACATCGCCCAGAAGCCAAAGCGCTCGACTTTCTGCGCCGAGGCCGGGTTACCCTGCGGACGACCGCGCATGATCGGCATGGCGTAGGAGATGATGGTCATCACGATCATCGCGTAGGCACCAAAGAACGCCAGGTGACCGTGTGCGGCAGTGATCTGCGAGCCGTGGGTGTAGTAGTTGACCGGAGCCAGAGTATGGATAAAGCCCCACACACCCGCGCCTAGAAAGGCCATGACGGCGGTACCCAGTGCCCAGGTGATAGCAATCTTGTTGCCGTGCTCGATCCGACGCCCCTGCACCATGCGGAAGGCGAACACCACCATCATGAAGAACGGAATGGGTTCCAGTGCGGAAAACACCGAGCCCAACCACAGCCAGTACTCGGGCTGACCGATCCAGAAGAAGTGGTGGCCCATACCGATCAGGCCTGAAATCAGCGCCATGGCGATGATCACGTACAACCACTTCTCGATCACTTCACGGTCGACACCGGTGACCTTGATCAGTGTGAACGCCAGAATCGCCCCCAGGATCAGCTCCCATACGCCCTCGACCCACATATGCACCACAAACCACCAGAAGTACTTATCCAGGATCAGGTTGTCCGGGTTGTAGAACGAGAACAGGAAGAACACCGCCAAGCCAACCAGGCCGGTAATCAACACCATGTTAATTACCGTCTTACGCCCTTTAAGGATGGTCATGCCGATATTGAAGATAAAGCCCAGCACCACGATCACGATGCCGATCTTGGTGATGGTCGGTTGCTCCAGAAACTCCCGCCCCATGGTGGGTAGCAGTTCGTTGTAGGTGAGCTCGGCCAACTTGGCATAAGGCACCAGCAGATACCCGAGGATGGTGGCAACGCCAGCACCGGCAAACACCCAAAACATGATTTTCGCCAACAGCGGGCTGTGCAGCTCGGTGTCGCTCTCTTCAGGTACCAGGTAGTAAGACGCCCCCATAAAGCCGAACAACAGCCACACGATCAACAGATTGGTGTGGACCATCCGCGCCACGTTAAAAGGGATATAGGGAAACAGAAAGTCCCCGACGATATATTGCAGGCCCATGATCAGGCCAAACAGGATCTGTCCAACGAACAGCACCAGAGCGAAGATAAAATACGGCATCGCCACCGCTTGTGATTGAAATTTCATCGGTATCCCCTTATCCCTGCTTATTCGGTGGCCAGCCATTGTCATCAACCCGACTGGTCCAGATCAGGAAATTTGCCAAATCGTCCACATCCTCATTACTGAGGTTGAACTGCGGCATTTTACGGCGACCTTCGGTGGGCAGCGGTTGCATCGCCATCCAGGCTTGCATGAACTGTTTGAAAGTCTGCTCACTGCCCTGTCCGTAGCGGTCGTAGACGTTGGCCAGCTCGGGGGCGAAGTAAGCGCCCTCCCCCATCAAGCTGTGACAGCCGATGCAGTTGTTGTTTTCCCACAGCTCCTTGCCGTGCGCGACCGATGGGGTGATGTTCTCCCGATGGTCTCGTTCGGGTAGCCGGGCCATGGTATCTACGGTCAAGCCCACCAGCAGCAGCAGGAAGAAAAAACCCCCGCCGTAATAGATATTGCGTGCCGTACTCTTGTTAAAACTATCTGCCATGAGGATCGCCTCCCGCGGTAATCACCGCAACCGACCCTGAAGGCCACATAAGTAACTGCTGCATAATTAGGCTCCTTCGCCTGAATAAATAATTGTTATCGACTTAGGTATTACAATGTTCGTGCCAACAATTAAAGCATTGTTTTAAATGGCTTTATTTATAACGTTGTAATATTGACAACCGAGAGTATGATGTCATTACGATAACACGGATATCAAAATGACAACGCGCACCTTCTTCGATACGCTGACGTCTATCGTCACCGACCTGTCACGCGACCTGCCTGCCGAACAGCGTTACCGCAACTTGCTAGAAGCGCTGCTAAAACTGTATCCCTGCGATGCGGCGGCGCTGCTCAAACTCGAAGGCAAGCAGCTGCGACCGCTGGCATTCGAAGGCCTCAGCCTCGACACCCTCGGTCGCCGCTTCGAGGTAACGGAGCACCCGCGGCTGGCCAAGCTGCTGCACTCGCGTGAACCGATTCGATTCGAAGCCAGTTCGCCGCTACCCGACCCTTACGATGGCCTGGTCGCCAACCAAGACATGCAGCTGCACGTACACGACTGTATGGGCGCGTCGCTGTATATCGACGATCTGCCCTGGGGCGTACTGACACTGGATGCGATAGACCCCGGCACCTTCGACCCGATCGACCCGGTCGAGCTGCGCACCTTTATCAGCCTCACCGAAGCCACGGTCAAAGCGGCCGACCGGATGGATGCGTTGGCCGCCAAGGCCGAGCGGCAACAGTTGGTCGCGCGCACCCTGATGGATGAAAAAGATGCCGAGTCGGAGATGATCGGTACCAGCACGGTGATGGAAAAACTGAAGCAGGAGGTCTCGATCGTTGCTCAATCGCACCTGTCGGTGCTGGTCCAAGGCGAAACCGGGGTTGGTAAGGAACTGGTGGCCCGGCAGATTCACTACCAGTCACAACGCAGCCAAAATCCGTTAGTGCAGATCAACTGTGCCGCGTTACCGGAAAACCTGGCCGAGAGCGAACTGTTCGGCCACGTTAAAGGGGCGTTTTCCGGCGCAGGAACCGATCGGGCCGGTAAGTTTGAGATCGCCGACGGCGGCACCCTGTTTCTGGATGAGATAGGCGAACTACCGCTCAGCATCCAAGCCAAGCTACTGCGCGCGCTGCAAAGCGGCGAGATTCAACGCGTGGGGCGTGACCAGCCGCTACAGGTAGATGTCCGCATCGTTGCCGCCACCAACCGCGACCTGCAACAGGAGGTCAACGCCGGACGCTTCCGCGCCGACCTGTACCACCGCCTGAGCGTCTACCCGCTGCTCGTTCCGCCACTGCGAGAGCGCCAGCAAGATGTGCTGCAACTGGCAGGCTACCTGCTCGAGGTAGACCAACGACGGCTCGGCGCGCAGGGCTTACGCTTGTCCGAAGATGCCAAGTTAATCCTGCTCAGTTATCCCTGGCCCGGCAACGTTCGCGAGCTCGGTCACCTGCTCAGCCGCGCTGCGCTGAAAGCGATCACCAGTCAAGGCCGCGACAGCCGCACCATCATCATCGCCGCCAGCCATCTGGGGTTGGACGCGAGTGATTGGAATGAGATAACGCTCGATAAGCCCAGTGGCGCGGCCGTGCTGGCGCCCGCTACCAGCATGGCTCAAGAAGTCAGCCTGAAACAGGCAACCGAACAGTTTCAGCGCCAATTGATCGAGGCAGTATTGACCCAACACCAAGGCAATCAAGCGGCCGCAGCACGGCAACTAGGGATACACCGCAGCAATTTTTACCGGCTACTGCAGCGTTACCAGATCCAGCCAAAGTGAAAAACAACAGACTTAGTCGCGTGTTATAGAAGAAACGAAAAAATCCAACCCTCGACAAACACATGACTCAAATCAACGACCGCTTATACCCTAGGACTTCTAAGTCTTTTACCTATAGCTCCATTCAGTTGAGCTGATTAACCTATCATCACTAGCTTTAGTTTCATGCGTTAGATGTTGTGCAACGGAGGCGGCATGGTTAGGCTCATCTCCAAATCAGATTTCCCCATAGAACGGTCGATACGCCAGATAATTCTACCGCTGGTGATACTGATCACCGCTGTCGCAGCATCCATCCTCGCTATCGTTTACTACAGCATCGAGAAAGCCGACGTCGAGGCCAAGCTCTCATCCGAAAAACACGTTAGCGATATACTGAGGGACAAACGCAATCAGCTCGCCACTCTAGCTAAAGACTATGGCTATTGGGACGACACCATAAGAAACGCCTTTTACACTCAAGACTCTGACTGGATTTATCGCAATTTAGGCCGCTACCTAACCGATACGTTTTATATTTCCGAACTGCTCATTGTTGACGAGCAAAACCAGCCGGTTTTATCACTGCAGGATGGTGAACCGCTTGGCCAGCAGAACAGACTAGATATCGAAGGAGGCCTGAGCGAACTGGTCGAGCTGGCTCGACAATCGGGTCCGATACCGGTTCCGGTGTCCACAATGCTGCTGGTCGATGGCCTGCCGGCGTTGGTCGGCGCATCGGTGCTGGCGGCTGAACAGCCAGGTTCGGTAGAGCTGCCAACGCCGCGCCCGGTCCTTATTCTGGCCAAACGCTTCGATCAGTTACGGCTCTCGCAACTATCCGAAAGCTTTGGTTTAGCAGAGCTACAACTAAAACAGCAAGAGAGCGCTCAAGTCCTAGAGAATCCTGCATCTATCGAAATACACGCATTGGATCAACGTTTACTCGGCAACCTCATTTGGCAGCCCAGTCAACCCGGTGCGCTCGTTCTCGGTTTTATCAAGACACCGTTGATCATCACGCTAGCGTTAATCGCGCTGCTGAGCATCCTGATCTTCAGCGTTTTTTTGCAATCGACCCGGCGGCTGGCCGACACCCATAAGATGATGTCCAGGCTGTCCAGTGCGATCGAGCAAACCAACAGTGCGGTCCTAATTGGTAATCGCTCAGGCACTCTGGAATACGCTAATTCAGAATTTTTCAAGCTGTTCCAGCCCGCCGCTGACAACACTCCGGTCAGCAAAATATCGGCCCTGCTGCCTGCGGAAAAGTTTCCCCGGTTGTATCGGGCGCTGATGTCAGCGCTCAACGAACAAGCCAGCTGGGCGGGAGAGTTTGAGCACCTGACCGCGCAGGGAACCGCACGGTGGATACACGCGACCATAACGCCAATCAAAGAGGGCGAGCGCTGCTCCCACGTCGTTTGCGTTGCCACCGATATTAGCGAAATGAAGCAAGCTTTTGACGAAATGGCTCACCTCGCCTCGCACGATGCGCTGACAGGGCTGGTCAATCGACGTCTTTTTAGCGAACTACTCGAGCAAGCGATGCACCTATCCAAACGCGATGGCAGCCACTACGCCTTGCTCTATCTCGACCTCGATCGATTTAAGCAGATCAACGATACCTGGGGACACACGGCAGGCGACCAGCTACTCACCACCGTCGCGACACGGCTCAAAGAAAATGTACGGGAATCGGATGTAATTGCCCGGATCGGCGGCGACGAATTCGTTGTCCTACTGCACAACATCGACAACCGCTCACACGTCGAGCAAACCACCATCGGCATCCTGAGGCACTTGACCCAGCCGATAGAGATTGGCGGCCACCCGGTTAACATCAGCGCCAGTGCCGGTATCGCGCTAATTCCTAAGGACGGCCTTGATCCGCACGTGATCACCAAGCGCGCCGACCTGGCGCTGTATCAGAGTAAAAGACATGGCGGCAATGCCTACCACTTTTTCCGGGAAGATATGGAACAAAACCCGTTAACCGATGACTATCAGATCTAGGAAACCGGCCAACAAGCCCTCGGGCAGATCAGTAACCAAACTTTGATAACAAACCGTACTGAGCATTAATCGGCTCTTCGCCCTCTGCCCGCAACACTCTGCGATACGAGCCATCGGTAAGCAGGTCCCAGGCCTGGGTATTATCCTGCAGATACAGATCCAGATCTTTAAGCGCCCGTTGCGCTTGCTTGGCGTTCAGCAGCGGAAAACAGGTTTCAACCCGGTTGAGCATATTACGCTCCATGAAGTCGGCGCTGGAACAGTAAACCTGCGGATCGCCGTCATTGAGAAACCAGTAAGTACGGCTGTGTTCAAGAAACCTGCCGATAATCGAGCGCACCCGGATCGTCTCCGACACCCCTTTTACGCTCGGTCGCAGACAACACATCCCCCGCACAATCAGATCAATCTCGACCCCGGCTTGCGAAGCCTTGTATAGGGCTTTAATCAATCGAGGTTCGGTCAAACCATTCACCTTAATAATGATCCGGGCGCTCTTTCCCTCCTTGGCATTGCGGGCCTCGTTGGCGATCATCTCAATCAGCGTCTTGTGCAGTGTGAACGGCGCATTCAGCAACCGTTTCAAGCGCAGAATCTTGCCCATTCCGGTGAGCTGCTGAAACATCTTCTGAACATCCCCACCGACTTCGGGGTTGCAGGTCAGCAAGCTGTAATCGGTATAGATGCGAGCATTGCCCGAATGATAGTTGCCGGTACCCAGGTGAACATAGTTAACAAACCGGCCCTCTTCGCGGCGCACAATCAATGCCATCTTAGCGTGAGTTTTGTACCCCACCACGCCGTATACCACCAACGCGCCGGCCTCCTGCAAACGGCTGGCTAAGGCCAGGTTATTGGCCTCATCGAAACGCGCCCGCAACTCAATGACCGCGGTGACCTCTTTGCCATTACGCGCGGCATCCACCAAGGCGGTGACAATTTCAGAATCGGCACCGGTACGGTACAGTGTTTGTCGAATCGACAGCACCTTCGGATCACTGGCAGCCAGACGCAGCAGATCTAATACCGGGGTAAAGGACTCAAAAGGATGATGCAACAGCACATCACCTTGCTTAAGAGCTTCAAACAGGTTGCCATTTGAGCGCAAACGTTTGGGTAAACCCGGGCTGAACGGGGCATATTTCAATTCGGGATGATCGATCAACTCGATCATGCTCATCATCCGGGTTAAGTTGACCGGACCGGGGACCAGATACAGCTCGTCAACGGTCAGGTTGTACTGCGTTAACAGGAACTTAACCAAGGGTTCGGGGCACTTTTCGGTGACCTCCAACCGCACCGCATCGCCATAATGGCGACTGTGCAGCTCCCCCTTAAGGGTCAAGGCCAGATCTTCGACCTCATTTTGATCAAAATCCAGATCCGCATTACGGGTCAACCGAAACTGGTAGGACCCCTGAACCGTCATGCCCGGAAACAACTCGTCGGCAAACTCATGAATAATCGATGACAAAAACACAAGATTATCGCCATCGTCAGGGCAGACTTCCTCAGGCATCCGAATCACCCGCGGCAACGAACGCGGGGCAGGAATAATCGCCATCCCGCTGTCTCGGCCAAAGGCATCTTTGCCATCGAGTTGAACAATAAAATTGAGACTCTTGTTGACTAGCCGTGGAAACGGATGCGATGGATCGAGCCCCAGCGGGCTAATCACCGGCTGAATATGATCCTGAAAATAGCCTTTGATCCACGCGCGCTGCGGCGGCGTCCATTCTTGGCGGCGCAGGAAAAAAATACGGTTGTCGTTAAGCGCGGGAAACAACACCTCGTTGAGAATTTTATACTGCCGAGTAACCAGCTCGTGACAGCGCGAACACAACTCTTGCAACACCTCTTTGGGGTGCATGCTATCCGCGCCAGATTGTTCACGCCCAAACTGAACTTGATGACGCAACTCGGCCACCCGGATCTCAAAAAACTCATCCAGATTGCTAGAAAAGATCAGCAGGAACATCAGCCGTTCCATCAAAGGGTGGCTCTCATCCAATGACTGATCGAGCACCCGGCTATTGAACTCAAGATGACTCAGATGGCGGTTAATGTAGTATTGGCTATCGTTAAGATCCGGCGTATCAGCCGCTAGCGGCACTACCGAAGGCACCACCTCCAACTCGATACTGGCAACCACCTCCTCAGCAGTGGAATGAGATTGAGGTTCTACTGCTTCAGACTCTACGGATTGAGGGCCTGCGGTTTGAGGACCTGCGGATTGAACGCTGGCTTGATCCGTATTGGCTACTGCCAACTCTGCGCCTGCTACAACGTCTTCCGAATTCGCTACCGTCATGCCCGTATCCTCCACTGTTTTCACGACCCCACTCCAGCCTACCACCCTTAAGTTACAAATAGATAACTAGCATCAACTGCTGATCAATAATCAACACCACTGACATAGTTACCGACTAGATTGCCGACCTGTAACTGCCGATATCGAAGCAGAGCGTCCTGCAACACCGTCTGCTCAGCCTGGTTCATATTTGGGGGCTTCAGAGCGGGCAGCCACTGCAGCAGGTTATCCAGATCATGAATATCACCCAGCTTCGCTGCCAACTTCTTAAACTGGAGTTGCTCAGTACAAGGGACACTCAATCCAATCGACGCCAGCATCTGACCTTGGTAATAGCGCACTTTCACTCGCTTACGCCAATAATGGAATACCGCTGCCTGCTGCTGCGCAAGGGCTATTTTGGCCGCCCGTTGCTGGCGCTCGTCACTGCCCCCCAACGCCTGTTCCAACCCAAAATCCGAAGGCCATTGCAGCGGCAGCATTAACGCCGCTTGCTGAGCCAGCAAATCTAGCAATCGTAGCTTGTCTGGTTGCTCAATCGTCAATGGCAAGCGCTCCAACCAGCAACCCAATCGCAACAGTGACGGGATCGCCGCGGCCAGTTCTCCCCCCTGCCAGCGACTGGCCAGCGAATAACAGAGCAGTGGCAGCACCTGCGCATCCCGCGTTTCCGATAACAGACCCGATAGCTGCCGCAACTGTTGATTTGCCTGAACCGCCAATGGCTTAAAGTCGGTCTGCCGCCAGAGTCGCCACCAGGCCCGCAACCGTTTACTCAGTACCCGAACATCGTGCACCGGCTCCGTTTCCAACCAGCCATCGCTACTCAGCAACCTTCCGATCTCATCCTGGCAGGCTGTTGCCAAACCTAACAACGACTCCGGCTCTATTTCCAACGGGACGGCTTGCGACGGTTTGGCTGGCACCACAAAGACACCCTCTGAGGTCATAACGACTACGCTTAACAACAGGTTCAGCCATCAACGACACGGCCATGAAACGACTGATCTTAATCCGCCACGCTAAATCCAGCTGGAAGCAACCGCAGCTCAGCGACCACGAGCGTCCGCTGAACAAACGGGGTAAACGAAGTATAGAACTGATGCGACAGCATCTGGCAAAGCAACCTCCCAAGTTAGAGATGCTATACAGCAGCAGCGCTACGCGAGCACTAACGACTGCCGTCGGGCTTGCCGACGCTGTATCGATTGATGGCCAAGTAGAAATTGCCGATACGCTGTATGATTTCGATTGGCAGCCGATATGGCGATTTCTTAGCCATCAGCCCGATGCGCTATGCAGCCTGGCATTGGTCGGGCACAACCCAGCATTGCAACAGCTTTACCAACAAATAACCCTGGAAACGCTCGACCACCTGCCTACCTGCGGCCTGCTTGAATTAGAGCTTGAGATAGAGAGCTGGGATCAACTCGCTGCTGGCTGCGGACAATTGAGTCAATCTATATTCCCGAAACAACTGCTCGACAGGTAAAGAGGCTATTCGCTATCCGTCGGCTTTCGCTCTCCCGCATCGGTCTGGGCCTGCCTTAGCAGCGCGATCCCTTTTTTACGCTGCGAATGCACCAAGTCAATCTTCAACTGCAACTTGTCTCGGCGGGCACTGTTTTGCTCCCGCTCAAGCTCGGCCAGCATTTTTTTCTCTTTCAGACGAAGCTGTTCCAGCACCTCGTTGAGCGACTGCTGGGTCTGCTGGTTGTTGCGAATATCAGCATCAAACATGGCTCGAATTCGATTGATTAGTTTTTTGGTTTTCACATCACCCTCCGAGCCTGTTCGGCAGCGCCAAGTACTTCATTAAGTTCCGCATCGTCTAACGAGAGCTCCCGCTCTACCGAGCTGCGTTTGCGCTCGCCTTGGGTAAATAGCGTCGTTGCCATCGCTAGCAAACTGTCATGAATATCAGCAACGTAGCTCGAATCATTGATCAAAGAACTCCCCATCTGCGGCGTGATATGCCCTTCACGTATCAACTGATAAAAACGCAGGTTCTGCTTCTGATCCCACTCCAACTGCTCCAGCTTGATCTCATCCAATACCAGCAATGAGCTCTCTTCGGGGTCTTGACTTCGAATCTGCTCCAGTTGACGTAGCAGCTCCGCTACCCGAATACGCAACTGGTTGTATTCACGCCGAATGTGGTAATTATCAGACAACAGATAACGCAGCATGTTCTTCTGCAGATGTTTACAGGCCTTTACGGCCTCAACGATATGGGTATTGGCGTCGCGCAGCCAATGCAGGGTGCCTGACTGCTGCTCCTTCCAGGTAAAGGCGGCATCGCTGATAAACGCAATAATGGCGCTAAACAAACTCTTAATGCGCCGCTGGTACAGATCGTCGATATTGACCTGGGGGATCTTGTTTTGGGCATTCAACGGCTTTTCTAGGTCAACATCGGCCAGCACCTGCCCCTTACTCATTCCCAAACCGCTAATAATAATATCGCGAGCGTTGTCGTAAACCCGGTTGGTTTCCTGGCGCACCGCCTCGACAGCGGTATCAGGAAACTGAACCGCCGAAGGTACGATATACTGCGGCTGTTCGATTTCGACAATTTCATCCTTAATCAACCGTTCCAACAACACCACCATCTTACCGATCAATGGCAGCATCAGCGCCACCCCCAGCAGATTGAAGATGGTGTGGAAAACCGCCAGTTTAAGGGTGTAATTGTCACTATCGATGCCCAGCCATAGGCTAAGCCAATCGACTGTTTGAACCAACGGGCTGATCAGCGCAATCGCCACCACCCCGGTAGTGACATTAAAGATAAGGTGCGCGCCGGCCAAACGACGCCCCTGCGCGTTGGAGCCCATCGCTCCGATAATGGCGGTAATTGTGGTACCAACATTGGCGCCGATCGCCAACGCCAACGCATTTTCGTAACTGATCTGCCCCGATGACAGGGCGGTAATAATCAACACCAAGGTGGCGTGGCTCGATTGCATCACCACCGTCGCCAAGGTACCAATCGCAGCATAAAGAAACAGGCCAGGGTAACCGGGTACCGCGTAGGCCGCCAAATCGAAGCTATCTTTGAAAGCCTCAAAGCCCTCTTTCATGTAGTGAATGCCGAGGAACAGAAATCCTAACCCAGCCAGAACGTAGCCGATCCCTTTAAGGTGCGAAGCCTTCTGAAACAGCAAGATCACCCCGAACACCAGCATCGGCATCGCGTAAGCGGACAGTTTTACCTTGAGACCGAAGCCCGCCACCAGCCAAGCACCGGTTGTGGTGCCAAGGTTGGCGCCAAAGATGATACCGATACCTTCGCTCAACCCGAGCAGACCGGCACTCATAAAGGAGATAGTGATAACCGATACCAATGAGCTGGACTGCATCAGGGTGGTGGTCAAGACACCAAACCCGACACTTTTCCAGAGTCGGTCGGTGGAGCGTTTAAGCACCTTCTCAAGTACCCCGCCGGAGAAAGCGCGAAACCCCTCCTCCAACGACAACATGCCAAACAGAAACACCGCGACCCCGGCGGAGATCGCTTTAAAATCAGGGCTGATCCAAAAGCCGTAAGCCAGCAATATAAAAATAGAAGGTAACAACGCTTTACGTAGCATACAGAGCGGCCCGGTTTCTCTTAGCAAGTATTATCAAGGTGTGTATATCACTACAGCCTGTAATGATAGATAGGTAGTTATGCGTCAAAAAAGCCTATAAATGCAAGCCCACTGCGATAAAATGGCGCAATGAAACAGCTATTACTTATATTTATCCGCGGCTACCAGTGGCTAATCAGCCCGCTGTTAGGCAGCAATTGTCGTTATTACCCCACCTGCTCGAGCTACTGCATCGAGGCGATTGAAATCCATGGTCCCGTGCGCGGACTCTACTTGGGCACCCGCCGCTTGTTACGCTGCCATCCGTTTACCCAAGGAGGAATCGATCTGGTACCGGAAAAAGCGTGCAACTGTACAAAAATCGATAAAAAACAAGATATTTAGCTTTTTCCATTGACCCGAGCAAGACCGCTGTCTATATCATGTAGAGTCATCTATAAGGTTGTTGCATGTTCACACCCAGCGCTGTTATCACCGCCATCGTTCTGTATATGGCACTCCTGTTCATCATTGCCCTGTTAGTCGAACGCAATAACAGCACCCGCGTGCGCCCGCATACCCCGGGACTGGTTTACGCACTCTCTATAACCGTTTACTGCACCTCTTGGACCTTCTATGGCAGCGTCGAATTTGCCGCAGAATCGGGATTGCTGTTCTTTGCCATCTACATTGGAGCCATCATCGCTATCCTGACCTGGTGGACGGTGTTACGGCGTATGGTGCGAATCAAAGAGGCTTACCACATCACCAGTATCGCCGACTTTATTTCGGCACGTTATAACCGCTCCCAACTGGTCGCCGCGCTGGTTACCCTGATCGCCTTGATCGGTATCGTGCCTTACACCGCGCTACAGCTTAAAGCGGTCACCCGATCTTTCACCGTGCTAACGGCATCGGAAGCCAGCAGCGATATCAGCCAACTAACCGGGATCCTGGTTCCGGTGGTGATGGTCGCCTTCACCATCCTATTCGGTGCCCGTAAACTCGACTCTACCGAGCGGCACTTGGGGGTCATGTCGGTATTGGCTGTTCAGGGAATCGTTAAGCTGGTGGCATTTCTCGCGGTAGGGCTGTTTGTGACTTACGGCATGTATGACGGCTTGGGTGATGTGTTTGAACGGATCCATTTCGCGGGGTTGTCCCATCTGGTCAACATCCAGATTCCAGAAGGGTCGAGCATGCTGCACTGGTTCACGCTGGTCGTACTCGGCGCCGTGTCGATTCAATGCCTACCGCGCCAGTTTCACGCCACCGTTGTAGAAAACGCCACCGAACGCCATATTGTTCCGGCGATGTGGATCGTGCCCAGCTACCTAATTTTGATCGGCATCTTTGTTATACCTATAGCCGCGGCGGGCTTACTGACAGGGCTGCCGCTAACAAACGCCGATACCTTCATCCTATTACTACCGCAACAAGCCGGTGCAGACTGGCTCTCTATGACCGCATTTATCGGTGGATTTTCAGCCGCAACCGGAATGATCATCTTAAGCGCGATGACGCTATCCACCATGGCCACCAACCATCTTTTGATGGCTATCATCGAACGGATTAAAGCGCTCAATTTTCTGCGCAGCTATCTGCTGCAATGTCGCTGGGTGATGATCGGGCTGATTATCGCTAGCGGCTACTGGTTCTCCGTCACCTTCAGCGATAGCTACATGCTGGTCGCGATGGGAATGATCTCCTTCGTCGCCGTGTTCCAGTTCGCGCCGGTGATGTTTGGCGGCCTGTTTTGGCAACGTGGTAACCGGGTCGGCGCGATCGCTGGCCTCAGCGCCGGTTTTATCCTCTGGTTCTACACGCTGGTGCTGCCCGCCTTTAGCGGACATGGATTGCCCCAAGAACTACTAACCCAGGGACCGTGGAATATCACCTGGCTACGACCACAACAGCTGTTCGGCTTAGACGGACTCTCTCCGGTCAGTCACAGTACGTTTTGGTCGTTGGTCTTTAACCTGGGTTTTTACTTGCTGGGTTCGATGCTGCACCAACCCACCAAAGAGGAACGAACTCACCGCAAGGAGTTTATGAATGCGCTGATCTCGGGCAGCACCCGACACCACGGTCGCGCCACCGGGCTGGATGCCTATATCTCCTACGATGACAAAATTGATGAAGCCACCCGCTTATTACAAGGCTACTTACCCGAAGTAAAAGCGGAGTCGATTGTTCAGCAGATCACCGAAGAGCTGCACATCGATAGCAATGAGTATTTGACCATCATCGAGCTGCTGGAATTTCATCGTATGCTCGAACACGCGCTATCGGGCGCAATCGGCAGCGCCAGCGCCCACCAAGCGGTTGAGAAAACCATCCACTACAGCGACCGGGAAACCCGTGATCTGCAAGCGATGTACAGCCACATCCAAACCGAACTGCTGAGCCAGCCTATCTCCAACGCGCCCTATTCTCCGATCAGCAGTCCCAACGATAACGGGCTGTCATTTATCGAAAATCTGCAAAGCCAGATCGATCAACTGAAACAATCGGCAGCGACCCAGCAACAGGCGCTGGACAAACTGCAGCTACGGCTAGAAAAAAGTGATGAGAAGCTGTTTGAGCAACGGGTAGTGAATCAAAAGCAGCTACAAGAACTCGAAGAGCTAAAACAGCAGCTCAAAGGATAACCATCAATCCAGATCATGATGTGCGCCATCACAAAACGGCGCGTCCTCGGTCTGTTTACACAAGCAGAATTTCAGCTGCTGCTTGCGCTCGACAGTAAACGCTAACGGGGTCAAGCCGGTACCTTTATGCGAACCATCACAAAACGGTTGCTGTTTTGAACGCCCGCAGCGGCAGTAATAATACTCTCCCGCTTCCAGCTCAAGCCACACGGGTTTGCGCCCTGCTATCACAACCTCTGCCATCACCCTCTCCCACCGACCTGATTGCAAAACAGTGTAGACACTATCCGCCAATACTGTTTTATCGCGACGAGTTGGCGAGGCGGTCAATATAGCGCTGTAAGTTTTCGACTCGCTCATCACTGCTGGGATGAGTTGCCAATATGCCGAGCCCTCTATCGGTCGATAAACGTTGAAGTTGCTGCTGAAAACGCACAGCACCTTGTGGATCGAAGCCAACCCGAACCATTAACTCGATGCCATATTGATCGGCCTCACGCTCCTGATCACGGCTATAGCCGGCCTTAATCATCTCGTTACCCGCCAGCACAACCAAACTGCTCAACGGTAAAATAAGATCGGCCACCGTGCCCAGCAACTCCGCAGTAGTGTCTTGATCCGCAATGCTCTGACGATGATTGTCGGACAGCTGGTCCAACTCGATGTGGCCAATTTCATGGGCCAACACAAAAGCCATTGCCGCCTGGTCGTAGCCGACCATATCGATCAAACCGACGTTCAAACGAACCCGTGCCACACCGTTCTTGTCAACGCTAGCAAACGCATTGGGGTTCGGATCCGCTACGATATCCAGCGGCAGATGGCTGCCACTAGCCTGTTGCAGACGTAGATAACTTGCACGAATCTGCCGATCCAGGTCGGCAGGAATCGAGGCTTTGTGCTGCTGCCAGACCACCACTCCACTCGACTGCACCGGCGGATGGACCGGTGTGGCACTACAGCCGATCAACGCCACGAGCCAGAATCCCAGTATCCACCGAGACACCTCTGACTTTCCAAAATCTAAACTCATCACCTCAAATCTCTCACAAGGGCGCTATAACGTCTTGAAATAACTATATCTCATAATAAGCTAATCCCCAGTGTGTGTTATGGATATAATCAACCGACAATAACTGAACTCAGCCACAGGACCTTGAGCATGAGCGCAATTTTTTCTGACAACTCCCTCTCTATCGGCAACACCCCACTGATCAAGATCAACCACCTTGGCAACGCCAATATCTGGGCCAAGATCGAGAGCCGAAACCCGGCCAATTCAGTCAAGTGTCGAATCGGCGCCAGCATGATCTGGGACGCCGAAAAATCGGGCAAACTCAAACCGGGTATGACCATCGTTGAACCCACCAGCGGAAATACCGGTATCGCGCTCTGTTTCGTCGCCGCAGCGCGAGGCTACAAAATGATTCTTACCATGCCGGCTACCATGAGCATCGAGCGCCGCAAAGTGATGAAGGCGCTGGGGGCGGAGATCGTCCTGACCGAAGGCCCTAAAGGGATGAAGGGGGCCATCGATAAAGCGCAAGAGATCGTCGATAACGATCCGGCCAACCACTTCCTACCGCAGCAATTTGAAAACCCAGCCAACCCACTGATCCACGAGCAGACCACCGGCCCTGAGATTTGGCAAGATACCGATGGTCAAATCGATGTGCTGATTTCCGGTGTCGGCACCGGCGGTACGATCTCGGGCGTCTCGCGTTACATCAAACAGCAGCAAGGCAAGGCGATCACTTCGGTTGCCGTAGAGCCGGTCGATTCGCCCGTCATCAGCCAGCAGCTTAGCGGTCAACCGCTGCAGCCCTCACCCCACAAGATCCAAGGTATTGGCGCCGGTTTTATCCCTAAGAATCTCGATCTGTCCATCGTTGATCAAGTCGAGCAGGTCAGCAACGATGACGCGATCGATTTTGCTCGCCGGCTGATGCGTGAAGAGGGTATTCTGGCTGGCATATCCAGCGGTGCGGCCATGGCTGCGGCGGTTCGAGTATCGCAACAGCCCGAGCACCAAGGCAAAAACATTGTCGTGATCCTGCCCGATTCCGGCGAACGCTACCTCTCAACCGCCCTGTTCGAAGGGGTTTTCAGCGAAAATGAGTCGGTGCAATAATCCCGCTACTGGTTCGTTGGTTAACGCCAACGTCTGACCCTCTCCACAAGCCGCCAACGGCGGCTTGTGTTCCGCATCGTAACAACAACCCGACTCATCACTCAATAACTGACCTGCATCAACTATTTACCGACCGGGTTCGGATAAACTAAATCATTCTCAAATCTGGGAAGTACTGCGTTTAAGCCGAGATCGTTACTATGAGTTTTCCCATCAAAATCGCCGCCATCTACACCCTGTTTTCGGTCCTCTGGATCACCCTTTCCGATCAACTCATCGAAACGCTGTTTGCAGCCAGCATTGCGGATATCCTGCCGCACAAAGGCTGGGCTTTTATGTTCTTCTCCAGCGTGCTAATCCTGGTATTGCTAAGCCGTGAACTGAAGCACCGTAACCTACAAGAAGCCAAACTCGAAAGCAGCCGTAAACACCTGACTAACTTGTCGCAGGCGATGGCCCAGAGCCCGGTCTCGATCATAATCACCGATATCAGCGGCGATATTGAGTATGTAAACCAGGCCTTTGAGAAAATCACCGGCTATAGCCATGATGAAGTCGTGGGGCAAAACCCGCGCATTCTGCGCTCCAGCAAAACCCCGACTACGACCTACCAAGAGCTATGGGACACCCTTGCCAGCGGCGAATCCTGGGAAGGCGAGCTGATGAATCAGCGCAAAGATAAAAGCTCATATTGGATTCAAGCAGGTATTTCGCCGGTAAGAGACGATGACGGTGAGATCACCCACTTCCTCGCTATCCAAGAAGATATCACGCTACGTAAAGCGCAAGAGCGGCAGATAAAACATCAAGCCAACTACGATAACCTGACCGAGTTGCCCAACCGCTTCTTGGCGATGGATCGAATGAGCCAAGCAATAAACTCGGCCATTCGCCATGACCAAACCGTGATCGTGATGTTTATCGATCTGGATAATTTCAGACAGATCAACACCACCCTTGGCCAAGAGATTGGTGACCAATTAATCTCACGCGCAGCCTCAAGAATTCGAGAAACCGTACGCCAGACCGACACCGTGGCCCGCTATGGCGGCGACGAGTTCCTGGTGATCCTAAGCGATCTAGACAGCACCGACGATGCCAGCCGCGTAGCAGAAAAAGTGCTAACCATGCTGGCCAAGCCGTTCAACGTTGATGGCAACGAGCTCACCATCACAGCCAGTATAGGCATATCGCTGTTCCCCGACGATGGCCAAGACCCCTACGAGCTACTTCGCCAAGCCGATTCGGCCATGTTTGGTGCCAAAGACGACGGCGGCAATCGTTACGAATTCTATTCCGCCACTCTCAACAGTGCTTCAATCGAGCGGATGCAGATCGAACAAAAGCTCCGCCAAGCGTTAGAAAACAACGAATTCAGCTTGCAATACCAGCCACTTATCGATGTGAAAAGCGGCAAAATAACCTCTGTCGAAGCGCTATTGCGCTGGGACAACCCCGACCTGGGCAGCATCGCTCCCGGCCAGTTTATTCCACTCGCCGAAGCGACAGGATTGATCGTACCGATTGGCGAATGGGTGGTTCGCTCTGCCCTCGCCCAGTTCAAAGCGTGGCGTGATGCAGGCCTGTGCGACATTACCCTGGCGCTTAACGTATCACCACGACAGTTCGACAGCCCCAGTCTGACCCGCACTATTGGTCAGACGCTCGAACAGCTTGATCTACCTGCCAGCCAACTCGAACTGGATATCACTGAGAAGCTGCTCACTCACAACTCCAGTGATACGGCCAAATACCTGCAACAGCTGCACACGATGGGTGTTTGTATCACGTTGGACAATTTTGGTACCGGCGAGTCTTCACTCAACCGCTTGAAACACTTCCCTCTGACCACTCTCAAAATTGATCGGACGGTCATCACCGAAATTCTGACACAACCCCAAAGCCAAGCACTGGTTAAAGCAATCTTAATCATGACCGAGGGGCTGGGGTTAACTACTATTGCCGAAGGGGTTGAGACCGAAGAGCAATTGGAGTTCTTACGCCAGCAAGGGCTCAGCATCGCCCAAGGCTTTCACTACTCTTCGCCACTCTCGCCTGCTGAATTCGAAACGTTTTATCACACGCGAAACAAGTAGAGCATCTATAACGGGCCAACCACGGGGCTACACCTAGCCCCTCGTTACCGAATATAATTGTTTATCACCGACTCTACTTAGCCATCACAATCAGGGATAGTTATTATGATGGAACTGCTAACACTATTATTGATAAGCGCGCTTGCAGCAGGCTGCGGTTATCTAGGCGGGCGCTGGTACGCAGCCTACAAACAGGCCAAGCTTCAAGCCAGGCTGGAAAGCGACACCGCAAACTTCCTGGCCATGCTGGAAGAGCGCAATCAAGATTACGTTAATCAAAAGCAGCAAATCGACAAAGCCCGCGTTCAAAGCAATGACACACAGCTCGAACTCAATCGCGCTCTAGTCAACATCGAACAGGAACAAGAAACCAATAGTCAACTGCAGCTACAGATCGACGAGTTCAACGAGAAACAACTGCGAATGCGCGAGCGTTACAGTGAAATGGAGACAGAGCGCGCCCTGTACCGTGACGCCAAGTTAACCTTGGAAGCTGAAGCGAAGAAATCACAGGAACGTGACCGCGATCTCAGCACCCGCAACGAGCGGCTGGAAGAGAGATTTAACAGCACCCTGATCGACAAAACTCGCCTGCAAACCGACATGGTAGCCAAAGAGCGCGAACTGCAAGATCTGCGCAAACGCTTGATCAAGCAAGAAGACCTGAACGAATCTGCCGAGCTAACGCTGGCCCAGATGCGCAGTAAACGCGAAGAGATGACCCAACAACTGGCTCATGCCGAAGGGCAACTATCGGTCATCACCAAGCTGAAACAAACGCTAAAAGCGCCGCAGCAGCAAGCGGAGCAACAACAAAGTCAGCAACAACTCAAACAAGATTTTATCGAGCTGACGGATAAGCTCTCAGGGTAAACAGTCACCGACGGCGCTATCCTAGATGGGGAGTCAGTATGACTCCCCATCACAACAAAGCACCACCCGCACCGTCGTGATGACACCACTCCAGCCCTTCTCATCGAGCTACTATGGATATCACCACCTACCTCAATGCGATCACGGCGCTGTTCGTAATCATCGATCCGATCGGCGCTGCGCTGATTTTTCACTCGCTGGTACCGATCAGCGATACCCGGCACCGAGTACTGATGGCGCTCAAAGCGGTACTGATATCGACGCTATTGCTGGTAATCTTCGGTAACTATGGCGAGCCTCTGCTGGGCAAGCTTGGCATCAGCATCGACGCGCTGAGGATTTCAGGAGGGTTGCTGCTGTTTTATACCGCCTTCAACATGATCACCCGCGATATCGAATACAGCCAATCCACCGAACGCAAAGATATTTCGGTGTTTCCGATGTCGATCCCGATGCTCGCAGGACCGGGTTCGCTAACCCTATCGATTTTACTGTTTTCGAATGCCCAAGCGTCCTCAAACCAGTTGTCGGTGGTTGCTGCAATCCTGACCGTCGCAATCGTTACGCTAACGCTGATGCTGCTGTCGCAATTCGTTAAAGTCATTATCGGCCGTACCGGTGATGAAATACTGCGTCGCTTTTTAGGTGTGATTCTAGCGGCGCTGGCGATCCAGTTTATCGCCGATGGCTTTGCCAGCATGGGATTATAAAACTGACCGTTTCCTGCTCTGGCTACGACGGCCAAGCTGAACAATAAGCGTTCCTGATGACCGTAACCCTAGCGATTCTGCTCATCAACAGGCAGGCGTTTTTCCAACGCTGTACAAAGACTGTGCATAAAGCGGATGTCTTCGCTGCTGAGCAGACCCAATCGCTCCTGCATCCACCGCTGCAGCTTGGACTCCGCCTCATAACCCAAGTTTTCGCTCAGTTGAGCACTGCGCTGCCTCAACACATCGAGTTGCCCCTGTGGATTTTGACTGGGTTTAAGATGGCGCTGACTCGCTTGCACCTCGGTCAGCGCATAGGCGAACAGCATCACCGCCTGGCCTAAATTGAGCGAGGGGTAGGGGTTGGCCAGCGGAATGGCACTGAGCAACTGGCACTGTTCGAGCTCCTGATTGGAGAGTCCACGATCTTCACGGCCAAACACTATCGCCACCTGTTTTAGCGTATCGGCTTTATGCTCGAGCATCTGTCGCAATTGCGCTGGCGGGTAAACATCACGGTAGCCTGCTCGGTGCTTTGCCGTGGTGCCAACCACCAGATCACAATCGGCCAACGCCGCAGCGAGATCATCAAACTGCTCGATTCCCGTTAACACTTCGTCAGAACCGTGCGCAACCCAGCCTGCAGCAGGCTGAAGGTGCGCCTGACTGTTGACGACTCGCAGCCGCTCAAACCCCATGGTTTTAAGCGCCCGTGCCGCGGCACCCACATTTTCCGGTAGCTGCGGTTCAAACAACACAAACACTAACTGCATTCGCAGCCCCCTTTAAGTCGATACGAAACGAGCAACCGCTAAAGCAGCCACCGATTTGCCGCCGTACTAAACATCAAGCTCGTTCATGTTTTTGCTGATCCTGATCAGTCTAAAACGAAGAAATAACGCCTAACGGTTGATCATCCCCTTAATCCTTATAGTATGTCCGGATTAGATCTAACACGTTGACGTAAGAAGCTGATTTTATGCCAAGTACCCTCTCATTACGCTACCGTTTTCTCATTCCGATGCTGATTGGCGGCCTGGTCGTCACCCTACTCGGTGCCGCCTATGCTTACCGAGCAGCAGGAACGGATGCCGACTCGTTGCTACTACAAGAAGGCAACGCCATTGCCAGCAGCATGAATCACGCGGCGATGGTGGCCCATTCCAACGCCGAGATGCAGCACGTTATCGAAGAGGTACACAAAGATACCCCTCAACTGATGATGACGCTGATCGTAGAAGGGAGCCCTGCTCGAGTCATCGCCTCGACCACCCCCGAGTGGATCGGCTTGCTGGTTGAGCAACTGCCCGACCCCAACATCATCGAATTGCTAGGTGCCGAGACTCATAGCGACCACCCGCATCAGCAAGCCCGAGGGGTTATCCTATCGCAACTCGGGATTCACCTGAGCCAACATGACCATCAACACAGCATGGCGGTCACCGATCATCAGCAGCAACTCGCCACCAACCTAGCCCGCCAGTCGACTCAACACTCTGCTGCTCAATCATCGGCACCACACCACCCAGCCAACACCGAACCAGCCCCTCACGATCACGCCTCAACGCCAGTAGCAGGGCATCACGATACCCCTACAACCACGCCGCTGCCTGTGCGCGGAAAAATCCTATTACTGATCGACCATCAAGGTGCCGATACAATTGCGCTGGCCAGCGCCATGCGGATGGCTTCGCTGATCGGCTTTGGGATATTGGTCACCCTGCTACTGTCGTACAGCCTGATGTCGACACAGGTATTAACGCCATTAACACTGATCCGACAAACGCTAAAAAAACGCGAATCCGGCGACCAAACCGTCCGCGCCCAGGTCAACGGCCCTGCCGAAATAGCCCACCTGGCTTCGACACTCAACACCATGCTGATGACCATCGGCAACAACGAGAAAGAGCTACAGCAACTGCTTCAGGCGGTCGAACAAAGCCCATCGAGTATTATCATCACCGACACCCAAGGCAAGATCGAATACGTTAACCCAACGTTTTTGGAGATTACCGGTTACGAACGCTTGGAGGTGATCGGCAACACTCCGGCACTGGTCAAGTCGGGCAAAACCACCGAGCAAACTTACCGTTCGTTGTGGGATACCATTAACCGGGGTGAGATCTGGCACGGCGAACTGCAAAATAAGCGCAAAAACGGCGAGCTCTACTGGGAGCACGTCAGTATCTCTCCTATTCTGGATAAACAGAATCGGGTTACCCAGTTCCTCGCCATCAAAGAAGATATTACCGTTCGTAAAAGCTACGAAGAACGGCTGTTACGTCAGGCCAACTTTGACGAGCTGACAGGCTTACCCAACCGTTTACTGGCCCAGGACCGTCTGTCCCAAGCGCTCACCATCGCCCAACGCCATCGCGACGAGCATGAACAGGTTGCGGTGCTGTGCGTTGACCTTGATGATTTCAAAAAAGCCAACGACACTCTCGGCCACCAAAGTGGCGATCGAATCTTGCAGATTGCCGCCGAACGGTTGCAAAAAGTGATCCGCAAGAGCGATACCCTGGCGCGCTTCAGCGGTGATGAATTTATGCTGATCCTTCCCGAAGTCCATAAGGAGACCGGGGTTGAGCGAGTTATCGAAAAAATTCTTAGCGAACTGCGGCAACCCTTCGTGGTGGGCGACCTCAATCTGTTTATCAGCGGCAGCATTGGTATCGCCTTGCACCCCACCGACGGACAAGATGCCGAGCAACTGCTACGCAATGCCGATGCCGCCATGCACCGCACTAAACAACGCGGCGGTAATGACTTTTGCTACTTCACCGCCGAGATGAACCAGCAGGCGCTGGAGCTATTAACTCTTGAGCAAGAATTAAGAAAAGCGATTGAATACAACCTATTAGAAGTCCATTTCCAGCCGGTTATCGATTTGAAACACGGCGGCATCATCGGTGCCGAAGCGCTGGTGCGCTGGTTCCATCCCGAGTTAGGCAATGTGCCACCGCTTAAATTCATCCCGCTGGCCGAGCGCTCTGAGTTGATTCACAGGCTGGGGCGCTGGGTCCTGTTTGAGTCGTGCCGTCAGGCCAAGCAATGGCACGATAGCAGCAACGGCAACTTCCGCCTGGCGGTTAACGTCTCCAGTCGCCAGTTCAGCGACCCCAGACTGGTTGAGGATGTAAAACAAGCCCTGGCTGAATCCGGACTACCCGCGCAGGATCTGGAACTCGAAATTACCGAAAGCCTGCTGATGCAAGACGATGCTCAGACACTGGAAACAATCCGGGCGCTGCACCAGCTGGGCATCCGCTTTGCCATCGACGATTTTGGCACCGGCTATTCGTCGATCAGTTACCTGCAAAAGCTGCCGTTCAACACCCTCAAGATCGACCGTTCATTCGTCAACGGTGTCGCCACTAACAAGGAGGATCACAGCTTGGTGCAGTCGATCATCTCACTGGCTGACGGTCTCGAACTTGAAGTGCTGGCCGAAGGGATCGAAGAGGAGGAGCAGATGCTGCTGTTATTAGGGCTAGGCTGCTTCAGAAGCCAGGGCTGGCTATTCAGCAAGGCCTTACCAGCCGATCAGTTCAGCGAGCGACTGACAAGCTGGGAACCATTCGGCAAGTCGGTCGCTTAACAACATCCTGTGTCCTCACTACACCGCCGTTTGATCAGAAACGGCGGTGTCTCGGCTAGCTTGATACATAAGACTTGGAAAAGCGCTTCCGAATCCCCATTATTCGTTACTCACAAGCAGCTTGATCTGAGAACCGAACAATGAACACCGCCTCCCTTCAGCAACGTTTTATGCAGCTCAGAAGCCACAAGGGGTTCGAGCTGTTTGTCGTCTTTGTGATTATCGGTTCTGCACTGCTGGTCGGGGCTAAAACCTACGACCTGCACCCACTAACCCAACAGTTTGTAATCTGGCTGGACCGGCTGATCACGTTGATATTCCTCACCGAGATCACCATCCGTTTTATTGGCGAAGAGGACAAACGCCAGTTTTTCAAAAACCCCTGGAACCTGTTTGACACCTTGATCGTCACCATCAGCCTAATCCCGATCGACAATACCGATATGGCATTAGTAGCGCGATTGGTACGGGTGTTTCGGGTACTGCGGATGGTCTCGATCATCCCCGAACTGCGGATGCTGCTGAACTCGCTGATCAAGGCGCTACCGCAACTGGGCTATGTACTGCTGCTGATGTTTATCATCTTCTACATCTACGCCGCGATGGGCAGCACTCTATTCGAGTCCATCAACCCCGAACTATGGGGCGATGTCAGTATCTCACTGTTAACGTTGTTTCGGGTGATGACGTTCGAAGACTGGACCGATGTGATGTACGAGACCATGGCGGTCTACCCGCTGAGCTGGACCTATTACATCTCGTTTATCTTCTTCACCGCCTTCGCTTTTCTCAACATGGTGATCGGCATCGTCGTCAACGTGATGAACGATGAACACAACAAGCTGTTAAAGCAGAAGGCGATTGAGGCGCACGAGCCGACCATCGAGGATATCTATCACAAGCTCGAATCAGTGGAGCGGCGGCTGATGGAAAATACGAGCAAGGACGAGAAAAAGCAGCACTGACAGCGCTGCTCGTAAATGCTTTAAGTATCAAGAATAAAAATTCAATCCAGCAGACAGCTCATGGTGTAGTGGTACGGTGTCTGAAAATTTAACACTCGTTGCATTACACAAAATGAAATATCAGCCAATCCATTGAGAACCTGCCGATTTTCTATTCTGGATCACTTTTTGCGTACGCTAACTGAATGCTTGGCAGTCCATCCGGCAAGTGCTTATAACTCGGGAGGCCGAAGAAAGTGAACGCACTAATGCGCAGCCTTTTAATCCTGTTATGTGTTGCTTCTACTTATTCTGAAAATGCGTTAAGCACTGTTATTGCCGAAAAATCATTCAAGGTACCAGGAAACACCATCGTATTGATTTCTGTTGAATTTACTCTCGACAATAAAGTCATTCTAGAAACATTCCCACTGATTTTCGTGAACGCAAGGGATCCCGACAAGGTTTTTACCGCCAAGATCAAGGGCCCGGCTTCAAGGACAAACGACCTTCACTGGATTAAACAGATCAGCTGGGATGGAGACGGTAAAGAATTTGAAAAATGGACTCGAACGACGATTCCTGACGGTCTAGCTCCAGACCTTGCCGAATACTATCTTGCGCGAGGATTTGTTGGTCCCGATGAATCATTCGACCTACCTTCGGTGACTGGCGATCAAAACGGTAACGGTATAGCCGATGTTACGGATACGCCAATATTTTCGCTCATCGAAGACCTAGATCTTTTTTCCACCGTTGCGGATGAAGCTCTGTTCGAGATAGACAGTTTGCTGGCTACCGATACCAGTGGCCATATCGCCTCTCTTCCTGGCATAGCATTCTATACAGACAGTGCACACACCCTGCCGTATGCGAATAGTCAGATGCTAGTGGTAGGGGTCGATAAGGCCTACTTCATCGCGGCACCCGCTACCCTTAGTCTGTTGGGTCTGGGCCTTGTCTGCATTGGCTTCTATCGGCGCAAAGCCCGTAACACCCGTACATGATTAACGGCGCTGCATAACTGTAACGATTATCAACAGAGCAACACGATACCGTGTAAAAAAAGGTGCCCTCTAACCAATCGCCTCCAACCCTTGGCAGGCCATTTCGACCGCCTTAAACACCGCCCGCCCCTTGTTCATGGTTTCCTTCCATTCCAGATCGGGTATTGAGTCGGCCACTACGCCGGCTCCCGCCTGGATATGGAGCTGCTTATCCTTGATCACCGCAGTACGAATGGCGATAGCGGTATCCATATTGCCGCTCCAGGACAGGTAACCCACCGCACCACCGTAAACCCCGCGCTTGGTCGGCTCGAGCGAGTCGATGATCTCCATCGCCCGAATCTTCGGTGCGCCGCTGAGCGTGCCGGCGGGGAAGGTGGCCCGCAACACGTCGATGGCGCTCATCCCCGGCTTGAGTTTGCCGGTGACGTTGGAGACGATATGCATCACGTGCGAGTAACGCTCGATCACCATCTTGTCGGTCAGTTCCACCGAGCCGATCTCGGCTACCCGACCGACATCGTTTCGTCCTAGATCGATCAGCATCAGGTGCTCGGCGATCTCCTTGGGGTCGCCCAGCAGCTCGCGCTCCATCGCCAGATCCTGCTCTTCGGTCAGCCCGCGTTTGCGCGTCCCGGCGATCGGTCTTACTGTCACTTCGCCATCTTCGAGTCGGGCCAGAATCTCTGGCGACGAGCCGACCACATCGAAGTCGCCCAGATTGAGCAGATACATATAGGGCGACGGGTTGAGACTACGCAGCGCCCGGTACAGGTCCAGCGGCCGCGCCTCGAACGGGATCGACATCCGCTGGGCGATCACGGTCTGCATCACATCACCAGCGAGGATGTATTCCTTGATCCGCTCCACAGCGGCTTTGAAATCGGCTTCAACAAAACCGGGTTTAAAATCCGATTCCAACACCTGATGGGGTGAGGCGATCTCTTCTTGCGGGATGGCATCGCGCAACTTAGAAATATGGTGGTCGAGCTTGGCCAGAGCCTGCTCGTATGCATCTTCCTGAGCCGGATCGGCGTGACAAATCAGCATCAGACGACCACTAAGGTTGTCGAATACCACCACCTCATCGGAGACCATCAACAGGATATCGGGGGTGCCTAGGTCATCGGAGGGGACATTTTTTAACCTCGGCTCGATATAACGTACCGTGTCGTAGCCAAAGTAGCCCACCAAGCCACCGTTAAACCGCGGCAGCCCTTTCAGCTCGGGTACCTTATAGCGAGCCTGAAACTGCTCGACGAACGCCAGCGGGTCGTCGTGCTGTAACTGTTCGACCACCTCGCCGTCTGTCTCAATGCTTATCTGCTGGCCAAACACTTTGAGTACGGTGCGACACGGCAGCCCGATGATCGAATAACGGCCCCATTTCTCGCCACCCTGGACCGATTCGAGCAGATAACTATAAGGGCCGTGAGCCAATTTCAGGTAAGTACTGAGCGGGGTGTCCAGATCGGCCAGTACTTCGCGCATCACCGGGATACGGTTATAGCCCTGCTGGGCCAGTTCAGAAAAACGTTCGGGAGTCATGATCATTCCAACAACAAAAATTCACATCAGCAGACGCTCAAGAGCGCACTGTATTGAGCAAAATCACATACACAGACGCCATCGCCAGCGTTTGCCGCCGCCACTAGTCTGCCGTCCTGATTGATAGCCGGAAGGAGTCAATGCAAGTACCTGAAAAGTGAAAACAATCTAAGCATTCAAAATTACAGCAGCTCGGTCAGACAATCAACCAGCCAGTCGGGCTCGCTGGCCGCTACCGGCAGCGGATAGTTGTAGCCATAGCTGACGCATGCCACCTTAACCCCGGCAGCACGGGCGGCCTTCACGTCGGTGGAGGAATCACCCACCATCAGCGTGCGCGACGCCTGGCTGCCAAAATAGTCAATACTGTGCTGCAACGGCAACGGGTGTGGTTTCTTCTGCGCCAGGGTATCGCCACCCAGAATATGGCCAAAATAGTGATCCAATTCTAACCCGCTCAACAACGACGCCAAAAAGCGCTGCGGTTTGTTGGTCACCAATCCCAGCTGTATCCCTCGCTCGCTCAACTGTTCCAAACAGGAGCGGGTCCCCGGGTAAAGCTCGGCACTATGTTCGATGCAATCAGCGTAAGCATCCAGAAACAGCGTCAAAGATTGTTGCTGCAACGCAGGATCCAGCTCGGGGTCAACCCGGTGGCTACCACTCAAGGCTCGATCAACCAGCACTGCGGCACCGTTACCCACCCATTGCCGTACCTTATCCTGGCCAGCCGGTTCACGCTGCAGCTGCGCCAGCATCTGGTCCACCGCTAACGCCAGACTCGGTACACTGTCGATCAGGGTACCGTCTAGGTCAAACAACACCAGCTCGACCCCCTCAAGTGGCCGCAGTTGCGGCTCCATCATCGACATCAAACGTTGGCCAGCTGCTCACGCATCGCGGAAATTGCCGCGGCGTAATCGTCGGTGTTAAAAATGGCCGAACCGGCGACAAACATATCAGCACCCGCTGCGGCGATCTCGGCGATATTGGCGATTCCGACACCGCCATCGACTTCCAGTCTAATATCCCGACCACTGGCTTCGATCCGCTGGCGCACCTGCTTTAGCTTATCCAATGTCGAGGGGATAAATTTCTGACCGCCAAAACCGGGGTTTACCGACATCAACAAAATCATGTCGAGCCGATCCATCACATGGTCGAGGTAGTGCAGCGGGGTGGCAGGATTGAATACCAATCCGGCCTGACAACCGCCGTCTTTGATCAACTGCAGACTACGGTCAACATGTTCACTGGCTTCGGGATGGAAGGTAATATAGCTGGCCCCGGCATCGATAAAATCGCCGATCATCCGGTCGACCGGTTTGACCATCAGATGCACATCAATTGGTGCGGTAACACCATGATTACGCAGCGCCTTACACACCATCGGACCGATGGTCAGGTTGGGCACATAATGGTTATCCATCACATCGAAATGGACCACGTCGGCACCTGCGGCCAGAACGTTGTCGACTTCCTCCCCCAATCGAGCAAAATCGGCTGACAAAATCGAAGGCGCAATCAGAAAGTCGGTCATAGTCAGTCTCGGGATAGCAAAAGCGCGTAGTTTAACCCAATCGCTCGTAATTTCAGCCCAAAAAGATCAAACCTAGCCACAAAAACTGCTGGTGAATTTGGTTTGGGGTAGCTAAGGAATCTGCGAACAAATCCCAGTTGAATTCTGGCCTTCAGCTTGGTTCGCAATCCAGGCGCAGCTTTGTAGTAATGTCTAGACCTTGCAAAAAGCGGCAACGCAGAGTGCGGATCAAGCTGAAAGCCCCGCAGGGCAAGGCCTAAAATGTGCAGACTCGTTGTTGTACCCTTTGCTAAGGACTACGGCCATTAACGTCAGTCTACGCCTAGATTCTGCACATTTTAGGTCTTGCAGAATCACTTTGGACTTATTCGTAGGTTCCCTAACCAATGCTGAGTATAATCGCCCCATGAACCTACACTCGCACTGCAGTGCTACTAAACCGCTGATATCTAAACAGCAATTGAAATCCATTGCGGCAATACTAACGCTATCGATACTCTTACCCGCTTCGCTACTCGGGGCAGAAACAGCCCCTGTCGATGCCGGTAGCGACCCGCGCATCCTACCGGACCTGGAGCAGGAACGGCTGCAGGCACTGGCCAACAGCCAGCTAGCCGATACCCAGACCCTGTGGCTGGAGTCCAACGACGAGTCGTTTCTCGGTCTGCTAAAGCTGGCCAATCACCCCAGCCCCGTTGGTGCCGTGGTACTGCTGCATCACGACCGTACCAGCGCCGACTGGCCCGGTAGTATCACCACATTACGCCAGGGGCTACCGGACCAAGGCTGGCATACGCTATCGATCGCCCTGCCCGACGAACCCGAATATATCCCTCCGCGCACCCAAGACGTGATATTGGCCAAGTTCGGCAACCCAAGCAGCAGCGCTGACACGAGCTCTGCACCCGCCGCCGCTAGCGAAGACAGCGATAAACTGAAGGACCATTTTGAGCAGATAAGCGCCCGAGTTGAAGCCGGACTGGTACACCTCGAAGCCCTGCAACCGCCCATCGTATTAGTACTAGGCGAAGGCAGCGGAGCATACTGGGCGCTGCGATTCAGCGTCGATGAGCAGGCCGGGCGACGACTGTTTCCGGTATTGATCGACGCCCTGCCGCCAGCCACTCCGACCCAACCCGCGCTGGACCAGCTAGTCACACAGCTCAAACAGCCAGTGCTGGATCTCTACCACGGTAACGGTCTGAAACAGCAACGTGTCGAGGTCTTGGCTCAACAGCGCCGGGATGCCGCCAAACGCCAAGGCGACGGACTACTCGTCAGCAACCGCATGTCGCCGCGCGCCGGTGATTGGCGCCAGCCCGATAAACGTCTACTTGGGGTAGTGCGAGGAATGCTGCCGCGACTGTTGGCGACCACTCCCAGAGGCAAACTCGAAGCGCAGCGGCAGCAACAGGAATAAGCTGCTGCAGTGACACTCTAACCGAGCCGTGCTAGCACGTCAGGTTATCCAACGAACAATTACCGCCCCGCTCGGGTTTGCTTGATCCGCTCGTAGGCAGCTTGAATTTCCTGAGTTTTTTCCTTTGCCAACTGCTGCATCTCCTGCGGCAGACCGCGCGCAATCAGCTTATCCGGGTGGTGCTGACTCATCAGCCGACGATACGCCTTTTTCAACTCACCATCGCTGACATCAGGCGCTACCCCTAATATCCCATAGGCTTGCTCTAATAACTGGGCAGAATGAAGCCCACCGTGCTGGTGAGATTGATAGGATTGATCGGCAAAGGCTTGCTCCGCTTGGCAACGGCGCAGAATCAACTCCAGATCACGGTAGCTAATCTCAAGCAGTGAACAGACCTGCTGGATCACCTGCAGCTCATCTTGGCTGACCGAGCCGTCGGCAAACGCCGCCTGCAGTTGGATTTCGACAAACATCTGCTTAAGGTTGCTACGGTGACGGATCAACCGCGCCAGCGCTTGCATCTGAGTCGATATATCGAACTCGGCTTGCTTGCCTTGTGAAAACAGCGCCATCGCTTCCTGGCGTTTGTCTTCGCTCAGATTCATCCGTGCCATCACATCGCGGGCATACCGAATTTCAAGCTCCGAAACCCGGCCATCGGCTTTGGCCACCTTGCCCATCACCACGAAGGTTGCTTCAAAGAAAGCCTTCTGGGGGCTCAACGCGCCGAGCTTCACCCCGATCATCATCTGCTGAACGCTGTAACCGATAAACGCGCCGAAGGCCAAGCCAAACAAGCCGCCAGTAAACACACCGATCAAGCCACCGATCACTAATCCGGTTCGGTTTTGGTAAAGTCGTTCACCCAACTGCTGGGTATTCATAACCTATGCTCCGAACTGGAGTTAAGAGTTTGCAGCCGCTGATCCAAGGCGGCCAATCGCTGCGGAGTCCCGACATCAACCCAGCTACCGCGGTAATGCTCGCCTGTCACCAAACCTCGGTCGATCGCCTGATAAAGCAGTGGCGCCAAAGGTTGAGCGCCGGGGGAGCAGCGATCGAACAGGCTCGGACGCAGCAAGCTGATGCCTGAAAAGGTTAATTTGGTCTGAGCATCGGCGCTCACTATCTCTTGGCACAAGCCAAAATCACCCTGTGGATGATGCGCCGGATTATCCACCAACAACAGATGTGCCTGGCCCGTTATCACGGTGGGCAAGCATGCAAACGGATAATCACACCAGACATCGCCGTTAACTACCAAAAACGGGCGATCATCCGCCTCCCTCAACAAAGGTAACGCCTGCAGCAGCCCCCCAGCCGTTTCCAGCGGTTCAGCTTCGCGTGAATACTGGATCGATACCCCCCAACGGCTACCGTCACCGATCTCCGCTTCGATCCGCTCGGCCAGATGACTGACATTGACCACCAGTTGGTCGATGCCCGCCTGCGCTAAACGCTCAAAATGGTGAACGATTAGCGGCTTCCCCGCGACCACCAGCAACGGTTTTGGACAGTGATCGGTCAGCGGCCGCATACGCGTTCCTAAACCCGCCGCTAGGATCATCGCTTTCATGGCCTGGCGGCCTCAAGCCGACTCATATCAAACAGCCCGGCAGTAGCCATGGCGGGGATCACACGCTGATTCAACCAGTTATCAAAATCGGCATACTCGGGATACGGCCGAGAAGCTAGGCGCAGGTAGTTCAGTGTCCGGGGGATATCGCCAAGATAAGCCGGCTTGCCATC